>JAGLTN010000399.1 GCA_023135255.1 Planctomycetota bacterium | reverse complement strand
AACTGCACCAGAAAAAAACATCGGCGCAGGCAAGAGCTGATGCGATTGCGGTTTTAGATAGGGTTGGTATAGCTGATCCTGACAGAAGAGTTGATGAGTATCCGCACCAGATGAGCGGCGGGATGAGACAGAGAGTTATGATCGCGATGGCGGTGAGCTGTGAGCCTGATCTGCTGATAGCTGATGAGCCGACGACTGCTTTAGATGTCACTATACAAGCGCAGATACTCGATTTAATGGACGGCCTTCAGAAGCAGAATAATATGAGTATTTTTCTGATAACGCATGATCTTGGTGTTGTTGCTGAAAGAGCTGACGATGTTGCGGTAATGTATGCGTCCGGAATTGTTGAAACCACCGACGCCAAAACACTTTTTGCTGAGCCTTTGCATCCATATACTCAGGGTCTTTTAAAATCGTTGCCGAGTCTCGGATTCAAAGGCGAAAGGCTCAATACTATTGCTGGCAGTGTTGCTAATCCGTTGGATTTCCCGAAGGGTTGTAAATTTCATCCGCGTTGTCCTTTGGGTGTTGCTGACAGAAGATGTCAAAGCCAAGAGCCTGAACTGAAAGAGGTTTCTGGTGGTCATTTCGTTGCTTGCTTCAAAGCTGCGGGATATGAAGAATAAAAATAATGTTACTGAGTGCATTTATGAGTGATACTGATAAATATATGCTTGAGGTTAATGACTTAAGGACTTACTTTCCTGTAAAGAAAGGTTTGTTCAGACGGACAATAGGCTATGTTAAAGCGGTTGACGGGGTTAGTTTTAAGATCGAAAAAGGTCAAACTCTTGGATTAGTCGGCGAAAGCGGTTGCGGAAAAACAACTGCTGCAAGAAGTATTATTCGACTTATTCAGGCAACATCGGGCAAAGTTATTTTTGACGGCACAGATGTTTTCTCCGCGGATAAACAATCGCTGAAACAAATTCGCAAAGATATGTCGATCGTATTTCAGGACCCTTATGGCTCACTTAATCCGAGGATGACTGTAGGTGATATTATTGCTGATCCTTTGAAAGTAAATAAAAAATTATCATCAAGTCAATTAACAGAAAAAGTGATTGACCTGCTTAGAAAAGTCGGCTTATCAGAAATTTATATGAATCGCTATCCTCATGAATTTTCAGGTGGGCAAAGGCAGCGAGTTGGTCTTGCAAGGGCGTTGGCACTTGAGCCCAAATTGGTTATTTGTGATGAACCTGTAAGCGCGTTAGATGTGTCAATCCAGTCTCAGATTTTGAATCTGCTCAAGGATATGCAGGACGAACTTGGTTTGACTTATCTTTTTATCGCTCATGATCTGGCGGTTGTGGAATTTCTGTGTGATATTGTAGCGGTGATGTATATGGGGCAAATCGTAGAAAAGGCGACCTCTGAGCAGCTGTATAAAAAACCTCTGCATCCATATACACGCCTGCTGATGTCTGCTATTCCTAAGGTTGATACTTCTGCTCGTTATGCTAAAAAATCTAAAATAAAAGGCGAGCTTACCGACAGGGGGCAATTGCCAAAAGGCTGTTCATTTGCACCCAGATGCCCTTTAGCAGAGGGTATTTGTATCCAAAAGAAGCCTGATTTGGAAGAAAAACAGCCTGAACATACTGTGGCATGTTGGAAATGTCAGAAAATGCTCGACTTGAATGGGGAAATTTGAGATAATACATTGTTGAGAGATTGTTTTATTATTTTTTAAACTTATATGGCTGAAGAAGAAATTATTGAAATAGAATATAGTGGTAACTGTGCTGTTGTGGTTTTTAAAGCCGCATCTCTAAGCAGTTCAAAACAGATATCTGAGCTTTCAGATACTTTGAGGGATTTTGTGGAAGAGCAAAAACCGACGAAGATGATTTTTGATTTTGAAGCGGTGAAATTCTTTTCATCTCAGGTGTTGGGGATTCTTCTGGATATGCGTAAAAGATTAAAAGAATTCGATGGTAAAATCGTTATTAGTGCCATTGACCCACAGTTGTACAGAGTATTCAGGATTACAAATCTGGATAAAATTTTTGAGTTTTTCCCTGATAGAAATACTGCAATTGAAGCGACGGAGAAAAAATAATTTTTTAGAGGAAGGACAGGAAAATGCAAATCGCGCGACAGTTTTCGATATTTATGGTTAATAAACCAGGTGTGTTAGCTCAGGTTCTGGGTGAATTTGCAAAAAGTAAAAACAATATTGTTGCGATAACCATGATGGATTCAATCGAGCATGGCGTTATGAGGGTGATCTTTTCCGTACCTGAAAAGGCTAAAAAAGTCCTGGCGAAACTAAATATGCCTTACAACGAGACAGATGTTCTCTGTGTTAGTCTTGATAATAAATCAGGCGCCCTTGCTGCTGTTGCTGAGAAGCTTACCAGGAGCCACATAAATATTTCCTACGCTTATTGTACCGCTGGTGCTAAAGGCGGTAAGACCACCGGTGTTTTAAAGGTGGCTAATGTGGATAAAGCAATTAAAGTCTTGTCTCAAGTAGGCAAAAAGACAAGCAAGTCTAACAGGGGTGTTAAAAGAAATATAAACACAAGGAAATAGTGACGGTTGTTTTGTTTTTATTTTTTTCGCCTTGGTTAAGATTATATTTGTTTAAATAGTGCCGATTCTTTTGGTAGATTATGTTTTTATACTAATCCCAATTGAATTTTCCGTTTATCCGCGGGTATCCCAATATATTGGGATACTACCCTAAAGGGTGTAATTAATTGATAATTTAGGAATTGCAATGACTGACAAAATGAGTTTTTCGATTAGCAGACGTGATTTTTTGAAAAAGACAACCTTAGCAGCTTCTGTATTGGCTATTCCTTCTATTGTCCCAGCTTCTGTTTTTGGCGCAAATGCTCCAAGTCAAAAAATCAATCTGGGATTTATTGGAGTAGGAGGGATGGGTATGCAGAACATCAAAGGTTTCCTCCCTAAAGAAAAAGTTCAGATTGTTGCTGTCTGTGATGTGGAAAAAGAAAGCAATCAATACGGCGGCTATTATACCGGAAGAGATCTCGGAAGGGCCCCGGCTAAGAGAAATGTAGAAAAGTTCTACGCAAACAAAAAAAATATTATTCACTATAAAGGCTGCGATGCTTATGAGGATTACCGTGATGTGCTGGCTCGCAAAGATATAGACGCAGTTGTTATTAGTACGCCTGACCACTGGCATGTCCCTATCTCAGTAGCGGCAGCGAAAGCGGGCAAAGATATTTATTGTGAAAAGCCTCTGACTTTGACTATTGGTCAAGGCCGTGTACTGGCAGATGTTGCAAAGAAATATAGAACTGTATTTCAGACCGGTTCACATCAAAGATCAAGCGGCCTTTTTCGTAATGCTTGTGAGTTGGTTCGCAATAACAGGATAGGGCAGTTGAAAAAAATGCACATTCAAATACCGGGTAACAATTGCTTTTGCCAACCTGCATGGAAGCCAATGGAGGTGCCGAAGACTTTTAATTATGATATGTGGCTTGGCCCGGCGCCTGATGCTCCGTATCACAAGCAACGCTGTCACTATGATTTCAGGTTTATTCTTGATTATTCGGGCGGACAGATGACAAACTGGGGAGCGCATCATTTTGATATTGCTCAATGGGGTTCAGGTCATGATGATTCTGGGCCGGTAGAGGTCCAGGGCAGCGGCGAATTTCCAACATCAGGATTATTCACCACTTGCACCAAAGTTAATAAACTTACATATAGATATGCTAACGGCGTTGAGATCAATGTAAGAATGGGTGGTTCTGATGTCATGTTTGAAGGAACGGATGGTTGGATTCGCGTTTCAAGGGCATCCATCAGTGCAAGTGACCCTGAAATTCTCACTTCTAAAATTGGTCCGGATGAAATACATCTTTATCAAAGCAACGACCATCGAGAAAATTTCCTCGAATGTATCGAAACCAGAAAAGACCCGATCTGCAATGCTGAAACGGGTCATCGCTCAGCGACTGTTTGTCACCTGGGCAATATCGCGATGCTTTTGGGCAGGAAACTGAAATGGGATCCGGCAAGAGAACGATTTACTAACGATGATGAAGCAAATCGAATGATCAACAGAGCTATGCGGTCGCCATGGCATGTTTAATGGAATGTTAAATTAATATGTAATTTTAATCTCATGTAGAGCTGAGAAAAATATGCAGGAACAAATTAATCGACGTCAGTTTCTTGCTGCTATGGCAGCGACGCCGGCAGTGGCATTTTTAAATAATAATTCAATTTATGCGGCTTTGTCGAAAGGCGGGAAGGCTGGGAGTGATGAGGAAAGGCTGATCTTTAAGAGCAGTTTTGAGCCTGGTGAGGCTTTGCCTAAGATTAGTACTCATGAAGTTGTGAAGGGTTTTTCCAGAAGTGGTGAGCATAGCCTGATGGGGCAGGTTAAGTTGAAGAACAAGGCTTGCAGGCTTCGTGTGCCTTTTAAATCGTCAAAAGGGAAACTGATAAAAATTTCATTCTGGGTTCGCAGTGATAATGGCTCGGGGGTTGGAGTGTTTTACTATCAGGGCGATAAGAGGGAAGGAGTTTTAACGCAGGGTGGAATCGCAAGTAACCGGTGGGTGCCAATTGAGTGCAGTTTTTCTGTTACCAAAGAGATGGCGGGTGAGATCGAAATAGCTTCACCTTCGTCATGGGGTTCCAAGCCTGGTAAGATGTGGATTGATGATTTGACAGTTACCGAAGTTGAGGATGAGTTTTCTGGTTGGTCTGATAATGTAGAAGATTTTCCTGTTTTGGCTTGTGATGGTAAAGATAATGTCTGGATGGCGATAATAGAAAGGCCAGTGGGTGATGGGTTCGTGAAAGTTTGCAGTATTAAAGATGGCGAACGTAACGAGGTATGCAAATTGAAGCCTAGAGGTTGCAGCGGTGTTGCTGCGCCGGCGATAGCGGCTGTTGGTGATGGATGCGTGGTAGCTTTTCCAGTTGAGCAGAATGATAGCTGGAGAATAGCTTATGCATTTATTAGTAATAAAAAGGCTTCGCCAACTTTGAAATATGTTGATTGCGGGGGTAACTCTAATGTTTCGCCTTGCTTGACGGTGGTTGGTGACAAGGTGTGTATGGCGTGGCAGTCAAATGCTGGTGATGCTCGCGGGATATATGTTTGCTGGATAGATAAGAAGGGGACGACTGCGCCAGAGAGGATTTCATCGGAAGGTGATAATAGCTATAATCCAGGTATTGTTGCATTGGAAGATGGTAGTGTTTTTGCGGCGTGGGATAGTATCAGGGATAAAAAAGCAAATATTTATGGCGCATGGTATAAGCGGGACGGCTGGCAAAAAGAAAAACGCATTACAGATGGTGAGAGAATTGAACGGCATCCATCGCTGGCTGTTTATAAAGAGCAGGTCTGGATGACATGGCAGGGGCAGGCTTATAGCAGTAAACTTATGCTGAATAGTGTTGGTGAGCAGAGAATCGTTGTTGCCAGAATTGATGGTGATAAATTAATGGCTCCGAAGCGATTATTTGAAGACATAGATCAGAACAAATTATATCTCAGACCTAAAATTGCTTTTGACCATGATGGTCGACTTTGGCTCTCTGCCAGAGAAAGCATCGGTATTCATAGCGGTTGGCTGCCTGTAGTTTGGTGCTATAGCGGCCGGAAATGGTCCAAAGCGAATGTTCTTGCACTTCATCAAGGCAGGTGGCGTTCCATTGATATGATATTTACGAAAAATGATTCGGTGACGGTTAATCAATATGACGATTTGCCTCAGGATTGGGTTCAGATGGGTATTCATCCAGACTGGAAGTCGGGGCTTGCGGTTAAGCTAATGCCAGATGTGGATGTTAAGGCGGCTTCGAGGTTGGAAGTTGAGCCTTTGGAAATGCCGGCAACTAAGTTTTCTTTAAAAGAAAAGATGGATAATTGTGCCGCTGACCTGCCTAAGCAAGAGGTTTCTCATGAAGG
>JAGLTN010000398.1 GCA_023135255.1 Planctomycetota bacterium | reverse complement strand
AAAGAGTTAAGCAAAAAAAAATCTGCTGACAGCAATATCACAATAAAAAACAACAGGCGGCGATGGGATTCGAACCCATGAATAACGGTTTTGCAAACCGTCGCCGTAGGCCACTTGGCTACGCCGCCAAACTCTAAGAAAGGGTGATTTTACTTAAATTCATAAGCTTTGCAACCATAAATCTTTTTTAAAAGTTTTAAAAGTTGATTTCCTGCCCGTTAATGGCTTTTTGTTGTTTTTGGTTAAAAATTTTTGTTACAAAATATAAAATTTAGTTTTACTAACAACTTTTTTTCTGATATAAGCGTTACTGTAAGGAGAAACAGCGAAAGCGAGAGATTAAGGTTGATTTGCATTTGAACGGGTTGGGGCTCGGTTTCCAAAAAGAAACTTTTTTAGAAGGAGGCATGTCATGAAACGATTAGGTTTATTAGTTGGTTTTGTTGTCTGCGCATTACTAGGAGCTTCTGTTTTCAGTGAGATTTACAATAGTATGGGTGAAGAGCCCATTGTAGAATCCGGCATTGAAGCAGTTCGCGCCCCGGAGCTTCTGACCAAATCACTTGCTGATGCCGATGGCGCGGAAGTTTCAGCGGTATCAAATGAGGTGTCATCAGAGATAACAAATCTATCTGCGCAGATCGAAAGTCTTGAGGACAAAAACCTTGAGCCTGAACTTCAGCGTCAGATAGAACAGTTGAAACTGGAATCTGAAATTACACGTATCAATTGTGATCTTGCTAAGGCCCAAAAACTTGGAGATTCCAGGCTGGCTGAAGAATATTCAGCAGAGCTTGAACATCTTTCGAGTATAAATGAGCCGGTGATTGGTGATGAAAATGAACAACCTGCGCCTTAATTGAGGTGTGGCATATTTTAAGGAGCTATAAAATGAACTTAAATAAAATCCATAGTAAATTTTTGGCAGCAGGTATATTTTTGTTTTTAGTTTTTGTTTCAGGTCTCTGTTATGGTGACGTTTATAGTTATACACTTGATGCAGGAGCATTTGATATAGTTGTTGCTGACGGAAATTTTAAAGAAATAGATATGGTTGGTTTTGGTCAGCTGTTAGCCCCTGGTAAACCTAAGCTGCCATCTAAGGTATTTCAAATAGCTTTGCCGCCAGGTGTGATGGTGGAGAGTGTGAGTTTTGAAAAAATCGGTGAAGTAGAGCTTGCAGAAGTAGTTGATATTGCCCCGGCTCCTATGGTTTCGGTGATGAGTGCGACGAGCCAACAGCTCAAAGCCGTCGAAGCAGAATATAAAGCTACGATAGAAACTGCTTATTCAATGAGTGAAGCTTATCCTGGGGAAACAGGGGTATTTGTCGCTACAGGAGGGTATCGAAAGTATAATTTGATACATATTCGTTTTTCTCCTATGTCTTACATTGCAAGCACCAAAAAGCTGATATTCTGTCCTCAGCTGAAGGTTAATGTTAATTTGATGACCAGTGCCGGGGCTGAAGAGGACAGTGAACTGCTGCTTGATAATGTGGCAGAAGCCGAAGAGCGTGCATCGAATATGCTTGTCAATTACAGCCAGGCTCAAAGCTGGTATCCTACCATAGCTGGTGACGACCCGATCGCAACGACAGGTGGTTTTGTGATAATAACAACAAATGCTTTAGAGAGTTCGGTTTGGCCTCTGGCTAACTGGCAAACTTGTAAAGGCCGCGATGTTCATATTAAAACGGTTGAAGATATTTCGAGTTCTTACAGCGGGGCTGACCTTGCGGAAAAAATTAGAAATTTTTTAAGGGCATATCTGAGTTCCTGGAGTATTACTAAAGTTTGTCTTATTGGTGATATTACCGATGTTCCAATGCGTGACACACATCCCAGTGGGCCGGATGGTCCTGATGAGGGTACTACGCCTTGGCAGACTGCGGATAAAGTTCCTACAGATTTTTATTATGCAGAGCTTACCTGGACAGATGCTTCATCCTGGAATTCAAATAGTGATAGTATGTATGGCCAACAGGGAGTCGATAATGTGCAATTTCCGTCAGAGGTGGATGTTGGACGTATTCCATGGAGTGATCCGACAACGGTTGAGGATATCTGCATGAATATGGTAGAGTTTGAGTGGTCGCAGGACATGGATAATTACAAGCTGAATTATCTTTTGACGGCTGCTTATTTCTGGCCTGATACAGATAACGCAGCACTTAAGACTTATATTTTGAATAATGCCTGTGATCCCGGCGATCCACCAATTAGGATATATGAGCAGGGCCCTTGCTGGAATTCGAGCTATTACAGCAACTATACAATGACGCGAGATGCGACACGTGATGTTTGGGGCGCGGGACATTACGGCTTTGTTAATCTTGCCGGTCATGGAAGTTCGTATGGGGTTTATTTTCAGGAGAGGCATCCTACCTGTTATGCACAGTTGTATTTCCATGCCAATGACCGAAGCTATCTTGATCCCGATTATCCATCAGTAGTTTTTTCTTGTGCATGTTCAACAGCCTGGCCTGAGGTGCAGAACCTTGGTAAGAGTTTGCTGGAGAGAGGTTCCGTTGGTTTTGTCGGTGCGACACGCCTTGGTTTTGGTACTCATGGATGGGATGACCCGTCTGATGGTTCTTCCCAGTCTCTTGATTGGAAATTCTGTGATTATGCTATAGATCTTGGTGGAGGCAGAAGTTCTGTCGGCTGGTCACATCAACACGCTCTGCAATACATGTACAACGATCACAACTGGTCGAATAGTTGGTATCAGATGTTTGAGTGGAATCTTTACAGTAATCCGGATCTCTGGATAAGAGAAAGACCAACATCACTGCCAAACCTCACAGATATTACTCCTACAGGCTGGACCTATCCTATAGTGCCTCGCAGCAATGGCAGCGCAACTTCAACATCATGTCCACTTACGAGCACCTTGACGGGCAATACGAGCAGCACATATTGGAATTTCGCCTGGACAAATAATGGAGTATATAAAGCGCCGGGTAATGTGACGAGGCTGTACTTAGATGATGTGTATATTAGATGGGCCAGCGTATCATATACACCTGTAGATTATGAAGTAAAGTTTAATAACCAGGGGCCTTCAACTGTAAGAGGTGGTAGGCATACTGTTTATTATGAGCTTGATGTCGATGAAAAGGTTTGGGAGAGCAACGAGTTTGATAGCGATAACCGCTGGGCTCATCAGTTTGTCTGGAGTCCTTATGCGCTTGGAGATAATGTGCCTGTTTCTCGTTCAGCGCCGCCTAAGAGAAATTCCTGGGGGTATAGCTATTACAATAATGATGGTTTTTCTTTTCTTGTACAGTCGGAGCATCCAGACAAATGGTGGTCCGCTGTGGGTATAGTTCCTTCAGGTTCAACTTCAGATTATGATATGCGTTTGTGGGATATTGGAGATTATACCGGCAGTGAAACAGGCTTTGGCGGTGGTTATCTTGAGTATTCGAGCTGGACAAGCGGCGCGAGTAATTTTGTTATAGTTAATGACAACCAGGCTATGGCTGGAACTTATTATGCCGGTGTTATTAATGCTAATGAAGGAACTGGAAGCTACCGTATTGAAGAAGATACGAGTACGAAAATATATGAGGGTATTAATGGCCCTTATTACAAAAATACTACAAACGTGTTGGATATTTACGAGTGCTATCTCAATGCTGGTACTTATGGTTTCAAGCTTGAGCAGATCGGCGGAGACTGTGATTATGGTATTAGTCTTTATGATGATGAGACAATGTATTGCAGCAAAAGTGAGTATATGAGCGGTGCTTATTCCAATAGCGGCGGTGACGGAGCAGATGAGTTCTTTAGCGTTACTATTGCCGATAGTGGTTACCATGCTTTGGTAGTCTGGAAGTCTGATTCGTCAGATTACAGTAAATCCAGCGGTTATAAAATAAGGTATGGTAAATGTGCTATTCCAGGCGCTGCAAGTGATCCATATCCGATTAATGGCGCTACGGGTGTTGGGAATAATACAGACCTTGCCTGGTCACCTTCTACAGATACTGATCATTACGAAGTATTGTTGAGGGAAGGTGCCGATCCATTTGTGCTTATGGGTGAAACTGACGTCAATAGCTTCTCTCTTGATCCTTTGGTTTATGATGTGACATATACCTGGGTGATAAGGTCTTACAATATTTGCGGCAGGTATACTGACAGCCCATGGTGGACATTTACCACTGTTCTTGAGCCAAGTATTACAGTGACTACTCCTAATGGCGGAGAGTTGTGGTATATTGGACAAGCCAAAAGTATCAAATGGACATCACAAGCTATTACCGGCAATGTCAGGATAGATATAAGTCGAAACAGCGGTGTGACATGGTCGACAATTACCAGCAATACAGCCGATGATGGTACTTACACCTGGCCTGCTGTTACAGGGCCTGCTTCGGCATTGTGCAGGGTAAAGGTTACATCGCTTGTCTATCCATCTGCGAGTGATATGACCAATAGCAAATTTGAAATCGCTGAGCCCTACATAACGGTTCTTCAGCCTAATGGCGGAGAAGTATGGTACTCACCTGATAGTGAGTATATCTATTGGGATTCAGGCGGCGCAGAAAAATATGTTGCTATCGATATCAGTCGTGATGGTGGTTCTTCCTGGGATAGTGTCACGGCTTCGACTTTGAATGACGGTGAATTTTTATGGCAGGTTACTGGGCCTGGTTCAAAAAGATGCCTTGTCAGAATAAGCGATGCGTTAGTATCAGATACGAGTGATTCGCTATTCATGATATTCGAAAGGTCTATCACAGTTACTTCGCCTGACGGCGGTGAGATATGGCGAATAGGCAAACCAGGTATAATTACCTGGGGTTCAGATAATATAACCGGCAATGTCATGATCGAAATGAGTCGTAATGGCGGAGGCGGTTGGTCAACGGTCACTGCGAATACGACAAATGACGGTCATTATAGCTCGATAGCTGCCGAGCCGGCATCGGCAAACTGTCTGGTTAGAGTTAGTTCATTGGACTATCCAGCCGTTGCTGATGACAGCGATAGTTTGTTTATATGTACCTACTTGTCAGATATAAATCTCGACTTGATGGTTCAAGGCTATGACCTTGGTGAATTAGCGTATCAATGGCTGCAGAGCGATGACCCCGGAGATTGTTCGCTTACCGCTGAGCTGTTTGGAAACAATTGCAAGGTTGACTTTGAAGATTATGCTGTGATGGCTTCGGAATGGCTAAATGGAACCCCATAACAACTGAACCATGGGTCTTGGATAATTAAAGTTTAAGCCGGCACCTTTTTCAGGTGTCGGCTTTTTTGTTTATCAGAATAAATCGTAATTTTTAGAGGGATGCAGCTTAATCATTTTGGCCGTAAAGCCAACATTCATCGGATAGTTTGTACTCGACAATTTCTTCGCCCTTAAAGTACAGACCGATCTCAAATTCAGCTGATTCGGGGCTGTCTGAGCCATGAATTAGATTGTAGCCTCGCGAACAGCTGAAATCGCCGCGAATAGTGCCTCCCTGAGCCTCGTAGCCGAAAGTCGCCCCCATCAATTTGCGGGCCATTGCTATTACGCCATCCGCCTGCCAGACCATTACCATTGCCGGCGAAGAAGAAAGATATTTAACTACCCCTTCAAAGAAAGGCTTACCTTTATGGACACCATAGTGTTTGCGAGCAAGAGATTCTGATATTTGCATGAATTTGGCAGCAACCAGCTTGAAGCCTTTTTTCTCAAATCTTGTTATTATCTCACCAGCCAGGTGACGCTGAATACCATCAGGCTTTATGATTATTAATGTTTTTTCCTCTGCCATATATAAACTATCCTTAACCTCTCTTAACTGAAAGTCAGAAACTGTTGCGAATTTAAAATTAACAAACAGATTGTCTTATGACCCTTTAGCAACGATATATATCTCGACGCGTCTGTTTTGAGGATTACCTTTTTTGTTGGCTTTATTTGGTTCGACAGGTCTGAATTCACCAAAGCCTCTGACACTCATACGAGTCTGGTCTATCTTGTTCACATTCATTATATTAAGAACAGATATTCCTCTATGAGCGGACAGATGCCAGTTGGTAGGATGTTTTTGGCGTGTTTGGGGTTTGCCGATTCTTATATCATCGGTATGTCCCGCGATTATGATGTC
>JAGLTN010000397.1 GCA_023135255.1 Planctomycetota bacterium | reverse complement strand
ATAAGAAGTTATGGATTTATTCGCGAACGTTTACCACCCTTAAGGGTATATATTGCTAAAGGAGCAGTTGAATGAACTCAAAGGAAAGAGTTAGAATCGCCCTTACTAACAAGGGTACGCCTGACAGGATTCCAATTCAGTTTGATCTTTGTAAATCGCTGACTGAGCACTTCGCCAAAGAGCTGGGAGTCGCCGCGGAATATGCGTGGAGCTATTACGAGGATCTGACTTACCGGATATCAGCTAATGAGATAAGGACCAGGCTCGGCAGTGATGTGGTGGTTGTGGGTGGGACGGTTGCTGATGGTTTCGAGCCTGTAGTTGTTCAGGACGATATCACCTTAAATGAGTTCGGTATGAAAATGAAACCTACCGCTCTTTATGTTGAAGTTGTTGGCTGTCCGCTGAAAGATGCAAAATCAAACGCTGATATCGAAGCTTATGATATGCCGAATGCTTATGCTAAGGGGAGATTCGATATTGCGAAAAAGGAAATTGAAAAGTTCGGCAAAGACTATTTTGTTATTGGTGATTGTGAGCTTAGTATCTTTGAGCTGGCATGGCATCTGACGGGGTTGGAAACTTACATGATGGCATTGGCGATGGGTGACGAATGGATCGAAAAGCTGAACGATAAGGTGGAGGAATGGACGACTGGATTAGCGGTTCAGCAGGTGAAGCTTGGAGTTGATGCAATCTGGTTCGGCGAGGATTTGGGGAGTCAGACTTCTACTTTGATATCGCCTGATATGTGGCGGGAAAGGTTTAGGCCTCGCTATGAGCGGATGTTTAAAAAGCTTCGCGAGATTAGGCCGAACCTTGTAATTATTATGCACTCCGATGGCGCTGTCGCCCCGCTGCTTAATGATTTTATTGAGATGGGTGTTGATGCTTATAACCCTGTTCAGCCTAATGTGCCAGGCTCGGATCCGAAAGAGCTTAAAAATGAGTATGGGGATTCGATGGCATTTTTCGGCGGGATAGATCAGCAGCAATTGCTGCCCGAAGGGGACGAGGCAAAAATCAGAGATGAAATTAAATACCGATGCAGTGTGCTTGGTGACAAAGGCGGATATCTGCTGGCGCCGGCGCATATCATTCAGACTGATGTTAGGCCTGAGACTGTTAAGATAATGATCGAGGCAGCTAAGGAATTCGGCAAGTATACCCTTTAGGGTAGTAAATGCCCGCGGATAAACGGGGCAATTCAATTAGGGTCAGTGCAGTATTATAATGAAGGAGAATTTGCATGAGACGCAGCGCTTTTAAGATGAAACTAAAAGCTGGTTTTGAACAGGAATATAAAAAGCGACATGACGCGATCTGGCCTGGGTTGAGTGCAGAACTTACTAAGGCCGGCGTATATGATTATTCGATCTATCTTGATGAGGAAACCTTGACGCTGTTCGCATTTCAAAAGCTGACTAACGATAACACTGCTGACGAGTTGCCTCGAAGCGCGATAGTTAGAAAGTGGTGGGATTATATGAAAGACATCATGGAGTATGATGAAAATGATGAGCCCATAGCGATCGAGCTGAAGGAAGTTTTTCACATGGATTGACCGAGCGGCTGGTGGAAGCGGGCAATTTTTAGGCGGAAATTTCATTAAATTGACCAGATTTGCGGCGGATTTGGGGTGATCTTTTACGCATTTGCGTAAAATGGGCGCTGAAAAATTTGGTGGTGAGGGTTTTTGTAAGTCATTTTGGGTGTTTTTGGGTGGATTTGGGGAAATCGATTTTCAAAAATTTGCCTTTTTTCACCTTTTTTCCGATTTTTTCCCTTTTTTTCCCTTTTTTTC
>JAGLTN010000396.1 GCA_023135255.1 Planctomycetota bacterium | reverse complement strand
GGTTCGAGCTGACGTTTATGGCGCTTGATCCGAGTTTGAAGATTATTGCGCCGTGGAAGGATGAGAATTTCGAATTGACATCGCGTGAGGCGGCGGTCGATTATGCTAAGAAGCGCAATATCCCTATCGAGCAGAGTAAGAAGAAAATATATTCTCGTGACAGGAACTTGTGGCATATCAGTCATGAGGGGGCTGACCTTGAGGAGCCTTGGAATGAGCCTAAGGACAATCTGTTTGTGATGAGCAGGGTGGTGTCGAAGACGCCTAATAAGGCTGACTATGTGGAGATCGGTTTTAAGGAAGGTGTGCCGGTTCGGCTTAATGGTAAGGCTGTCGGCGGGGTGAAGATGATCGAAGAGCTTAACGCTATTGGCGGAAAGCATGGTGTTGGGCAGAGCGATCTGGTTGAGAATCGGCTTGTCGGGATGAAGAGCAGGGGCGTTTATGAGACACCTGGCGGGACTATCCTGATGGCGGGACATAAGGCGGTTGAGAGTTTGACGCTTGACAGGGAAACTATGCATTATAAACAGATAGTTGCGCTGAAGTATGCGGAGCTGGTTTATTACGGGCAGTGGTTCTGCGGATTGCGGGAGGCTATCGATGCGTTTGTCGATGTTACGCAGAGGAATGTCACGGGGACGGTTCGGCTTAAATTGTTTAAGGGCAGGTGCTCTCTGGCAGGGGTTAAGAGCCCGAAGAGCTTGTACAGGGGCGACTTGGCGAGCTTTACGATGGGCGCGGAGTATAACTCGATGGATGCGACCGGGTTTATCAGGCTTTTCGGTTTGCCGATGAAGGTGGCTGGCGCTGTGAACAGAAAAGGTGCAACGAAGAAAAAGAAATAACAGCAGGAGTGTGTTTGTAGATGAGTTTTGAGCCTGATTATCGAAATATTTTAGATGCCGCGAATAATAAAAGATCAGCGAGACTTGGTTTGTATGAGCATTTTATTAATGCTGAATTTATGGAGAAGCTTAAGGGCAGTAAGTTTGCAGAGCTTGAGGGCGGCGATGAGGGGGATTTGAAAGAATTTTTCGCTAACTACTGCGGATTTTATCGTGAGATGACTTATGATACGGTTTCTTTTGAGGCGTGTGTAACGCAGATTTTGCCTGATGCGGGTGCGCTTTTGGGTGAAGGGGCTGGGCCTATACAGAGCAGGGCTGACTTCGAGAGTTATCCATGGGATGAGCTGGCGGAGATGTACAGGCAGATGGCGGATAAGAAATTTAAAGTTCTCGGCGAGGCGATGCCTGCGGGGATGAAGGGTATCGGCGGGGTCGGGAACGGGATATTCGAAGTTAGTGAGGATCTGGTCGGGTTCGAGCAGCTTTGCTATATGCAGGTCGATGATCCGGCGCTGTTTGCTGAGCTTTATGTGAAAATCGGCGATCTGTTCGTTGAGATATGGTCGAATTTTTTAGATAAGTACGGCGATATTTACGCGGTTTGCAGGATGGGCGACGACCTTGGGTTTAAGACGGGGACGCTGCTATCGCCCGGTGCGATTATTGCTAATATTGTGCCACAGTATAAGAGGGTTATTGAGCTGGTTAAAAAAGCTGGTAAGCCTTTTTTGTTTCACTCGTGCGGGAATATTTTTTCTGTGATGGATGAGATCGTTGCAGCGGGTATTAGTGCAAAGCATTCCAATGAGGATGCTATATCGCCTTACGAAAAGTGGATCGAGCTATATGGTGACAAACTCGGCATGTTCGGCGGGATCGATGTTGATCTGCTCTGCCAGAGGCCCGCGGATGAAGTTTTTGATTATGTTGTTGAGTATGGGACCAAGTACCGCAGGGTTGCTAACGGGTATGCTTTGGGGTCGGGTAATTCGATCCCGGAATATGTGCCTGTCGATGGGTATCTGGCGATGGTGCGGGCAGCTGCGAAGATCAGAGAAAATGAAGGTTAACTAAGGCGTTCAAAAATAATTAGAGCGGTTTTGAAAATTTTAAACACTATTAAAGGAATGATAAGTGTCAACTGTGCCGGACTGGATATGGATTAGTTTTATATTTGCAACGGGCTGCTGCATCGGCAGTTTTTTGAATGTGGTGATCTACCGTTTGCCGAGGGGCAAGTCTATAGTGACGCCTCCATCGGCGTGTCCGGGGTGCGGGAACCTGATAAAATTTTATGACAATATTCCGCTTGTCTCCTGGCTTGTTTTGGGGGGCAGGTGCAGGAAGTGCAAGACGAAGATATCGGTTCGGTATTTTGTTGTTGAGCTTTTGACGGGGGGGATGTTTGTCGGGCTGTTTCTGCTTTACTACCATACGACGGTCAGAGCTTCAATGGGTGACTTTATAGCTGACAAGAGCTGGTTCGTTTATGCGCTTCATTTGATTCTGATCGCGACGTTTATCGCGGCATCTGCGATCGATCTTGAGCTTTGGGTTATTCCTATCGGGCTATGCTGGTTTGTTACGGCGGCGGGGCTGATATGCTCGGCGGTCGGCGGATATGTGATGGATTATCATTTTGTCAGCGGGAATTTTCTTTTGCCAGTCGCTTCGGCGAAGGTTGCGGCGATGAGCGGCGGGGCTTTTTTGGGGCTTATTATTTCTTTTGGGCTGCTTATGACGGGTATTTTGAAAAGAAGTTACGTAAATCCTGATGATAATAATGAGGCTGACCAGGGTGTGGGCGGAGACGATTCGGATAATTATAATCATCGCCTTGAGATGCTGTGGGAGATTCTGTTTTTGCTGCCTATTATTGTGGGGTGCGTTGGTTCGTATCAGCTTGCTGCGAGGAATGAGGCGGTTGGTCAGTGGTGGCTTAATGCTTCGCAAGTGCCTTGGGTGGCTGGATTTACGGGCAGTTTGTGGGGGTATTTCGTAGGCTGCGCGGTGGTTTGGGCGACGAGGATATTCGGTACGCTGGCGTTTGGGAAAGAGGCAATGGGGCTCGGCGATGTGCACCTTATGGGGGCGGCTGGGGCAGTGATAGGGCCTGTGATGGTGGTGGTTGCTTTCTTTATTGCACCGTTTTTCGGGTTGGCGTGGGCGGCTTTTCAAATGTTTTTTAAAAAAACAAGGCAAATTCCTTATGGTCCGTTCTTGTCAATGGGTATATTTAGTGTTATGATTCTGAATGATACGGTTTTCAGATACCTGATAACCATGTTTTATATTGGACAATAAAAATGGATTTTAATAATATTTAAAAGGAGGTTTCGGATGTTAACAGCCCACAAGAAATCAATTTTACTACTAACAATTGCTCTTATGAGTGTTACCCTTCTTTCAGGTTGTACAAACTGGAAGAAAAAATATCTGGCACTCAATGTCGAGCATGAAAACCTGAGGGGTTTGCTTGATCGTGAAAAAGCAGAGAAAGGTCAGCTTGCAGATCAGGTTTCTCAAAGTCAGCAGACAATCGCGGAATTGCAGCGAAAGATCGAAGAACAAAATCAGTCACCAGCTGAGGCTACCGGTTTTGGAGATGGCTATGATGTAGCTTTTGACGCCAATGCAGGGACGATCACAGTGACTTTGGAAAACTCTATTCTGTTTTCGTCTGGTAAGGCAACATTGAAAACAGCAACAAGTAAAGAACTTGACCATATCCAGTCAGTGCTTTCGAGCCAGTATGCCGGTAAGCAGGTTGATGTAGTTGGTCACACCGACAGCGATCCTATTAAGAAATCTAAATGGAAAGATAACTGGGAGCTTTCGGCTCAGCGTGCGCTTTCTGTTACCAGATATCTTGTTAAACAGGGTTTTGCACAAGAGCAGGTTCGTGCGGTCGGTTGCGGCGAGGCAAGACCAGTAGCGTCTAATGCGAGTTCCGCAGGTAAGGCTAAGAACCGCAGAGTTGAGATCGTGGTTCATGTTAAGGATAATGTTGCTCAGTAAGCAATAAAGTTTGTCAATAACTAAAGGCAGTCTCTTACAATGGGGCTGTCTTTTTTTTTATTTATACGGTGAAATATTCATTTGATTTGTTTTGTTGATATTTACACGGATGTATCCATCGCGTGGGGTGTAGTAGAATTTTGAACCCGGGTGTTTTTTTATTACACGGTTTTTTTCATATTGTGTTTTGCTACAGCTGCATATTATGATTTCCGGGGAGATATGTTTTAGGAAATCGTAATTTATGGTATTTGCGGAGCCATGATGGGGTGCGATGAGGATGTCGCATTTTAGCTGGGGGTAAGTCAGGATCAGTTGGTTTTGAGCTTTTTGGGTTATGTCGCCACAAAGGAGGATTTTTCGGCTGTTATATTCGATCAGTGAGACGACAGATCTGTCATTGTCGGAGAGGGTTTTGTCAGTGCAGAATTTGCCTGTTGGCCAGAGTTTTTTAATTGTAATGTTTTCAGAGAGGGTAAAGGAATCGTCGAATTTCTTGATTTGTAAATTTTTAGTTTTTAAGAAGTTGCTTAATTTTTTTGCGGTATCTGAGGTGGGAATATCTTCGAGGAAAGCCTGAGAAGTAAGGACGGAGTTTATTTTTTTCTCTTTGGCGACTTCACAGATGCCATTGATGTGGTCGATGTCGTTATGGCTTATTATTACGGTGTTTATGGTTGCTATGCCGAGGTTGTCGAGGAAAGGATTGACGATTTTTTTGCCGATGTTAGAGTAGTTTATTGAGCCACAATCAAACAGGATGTTTTGGCCTTGTGGGGATTGGGCGAGTATTGCCTGACCATGACCAGTGTTCAGGATGTGGAGAGTGAAATCTTTTGGATGGGTGTTGTGGTATTTTGTGATTGTTAGGGCGGTGATTATCAGGATGACGGAGATGTTGCATATCAGTTTTTTTAGTCTGAAATTTTCGAGGCGGGCGTATTTGGCGAATAATATAAATGTGTAATAAAAGAGGATTATTAAAACAGAGACTTTGCCTATTAATATTACGGATAGATTCAGGTCTGCGATGAATTTTACGAAGGCGATCATGATGTCGGTGAGCAAGAAGAGGAGTTTTTCCAGCAGTGCAGCAGCGGTAGGGAGCATGAAAAAAATGATTATTTTTGCAAAGCCTATGATAAGGATCAATACAACGAAGGGGAAAACAAGAACGGTCCATAATGTGGTTAAAGGCTGGATTCCGTTGAAGTGGTACAGGAGGATTCCGGCGCCGCCGAGCCAGGCACTTAATCCGGTTGTGAACATCGCTATAATGCATACAATAACTCGTTTTGATGTTCTGGAGAATGCGTTTTGTTTTTTTAGTTTGTTAAAGAATGGGTCTACGAGGTGGACGCACAGAAACATTTCGAAATGACAACAGAAAATCAGGATACTGATTACACAGGTGAAGGACAGCTGAAAGCCCGCATTGAATATTGCTGTTGGTTTTATAAGGAGCAGGACTATTGCTGACAGTGACAGCGAATTAAAAGAGTTAGGCGTTTTGCTTATGAGGAATGACAGGCAGAACATCCAGCATATTATCGCAGCCCGGATGGTTGGTGCTCTTGGCGGAATCGCAAGAATAAACAGAGATGTTACTATTATGCATATCATGGCTCGGGCGGGTTTGGTTAGTCCCGCGGTTTTGCATAAGAACCAGATCATTGCGACGAGGATGCCAAAGTGCATTCCGGATAGGCTGATAAAGTGCAGGAGTCCGGTTTTTTTGAATGCGAGGTAAACGTCAGAGTTGATATTGTGCCTTTGACCTAACAGGAGAGCTTCGAGCAGAGCGGTGTTTTGTGATTCCAGGGAGTTATCCGGGATAAGAGCGATGTCGACGAGAGTTTTTACTTTATTTTTGAATTGGTAGAAAAGGCTTTTGTTTTTTTTGTGCAGTAGTGTTATGGAACTATTTGATTTTACATGTGCAGCGAGGAGCACTTTTTTTCTGACCATGTATTGCTTAATATCGAATTGTGCTGGGTTTGTCGGCGCGGAGAATCTGTTTAACCGGCATAGTATTTCAATGTGATCGCCCGGGGTTAAGCGGGTTACGGGTTCTGATATGGTGACGTATATCGTGGTGTTGGTTTTTTCCCAGCCTTTGTCGGTTTGGGATTCGGTGGCGGTAAGGTAGAACGATGTTGTTTTGTCGGTATAAGTTAAATCGCTGAACTGCCAGTCTTTGTTTTCGCGGATTCTGGGTTCTGTTAAAATTTTGCCTCTGATCGTTACCAGTTTTGGTTTGTCTGTAATCGAATTAGCCAGGCTGTTATTTGGTATGTGGTTAAAAGCTGCGAGTCTTATCATGCCGAGCAGGGCTGAGGATATTAGTGCTGTGGTTATTATAAAGGCGGTGATATTGGAGTTTTTTTTGCGGCTATAGATGATAGCTGCGGCCATCGAGGTTATCAGTGTGAGTATTGCGGGGTATATCAAAGGTATTGGGAGAAAGCTTTGAAGCAGAATTCCCGCGATAAGACCTGAGGCTAATAATAACAGTGGGCAACGGGACTGGAGGAAGTAGAAGAAATTTTTTCTTTCCAGCTCGCTGTCAATCAGCATTAATCTACGTTGTATGTCATCCATAAATCCTGCGTCCTCTGCCACAGGTACAGCTTATACCCTTAAGGGTAGTAAATGTCCGCGAATAATCCATAACTTCTTATCTTTGAATTATTTGCCCGCGGATAAACGGTAA
>JAGLTN010000395.1 GCA_023135255.1 Planctomycetota bacterium | reverse complement strand
CGCATTTACCTACGCCGCATTTCATGTTTCTTTCAAGGTTAAGGAATATATTTTCGTGCGGCACATCATCTTCTTCTAATGCCATCAGAACAAATTTGTACATGATGGGTGGGCCGCAAACAAATATCATCGATGAAGCAAGTTCGCTTTCGATCTTTGGTATTAAAGTGGTGACAACACCGACGTTGCCATTCCAGCAGTCATCCGCCTGGTCCATTGTTTCGAGGAAGTGCAGGTCATCACGTTTTTCCCATTCTTCGAGTTCTGAGTGGAAGAATCTTTGGGTGTGACATTTTGTTCCCTGAAGTACGGTTACATCGCCGTAGTCATCGCGATTATCCATGACATAGTTTATGAAAGATCGCTGTGGTACGAGTCCGATACCGCCGCAGATGAATATCAGGTTTTTTCCTTTTGCTTCTTCTACAGGATAACAACCTTGTCCGCATGGGCCTCTAACGCCTAACTTGTCACCGGTCTTTAAAGTATGTATCTTGTTTGTAAGGCTGCCTATCCTTCTGATAACAAGCTCGAAACCACCTTTTCTTGTTGGTGAGGATGAAATCGAAATCGGAGCTTCACCCATGCCTGCGATTGAAACCTCTACGAATTGGCCGGGGGTGTATTCCAGCGGAGTGTTATCCATCGACAGGTCCAGATACATCTCTGTTCCATTCATTAATTTGAGTTTATTTACCGTTGCCATCTCTGGCAGATAAATATCTTTTTTGGTGCCGCAACATTCACACATTAACCAGACTCCTTGTCTGTTATAAAAAAACCATAAAACGGTTAAGCTATTAACCTATGCCCAGGTCGTCAACCAGTCTGTTATATATATCAACGGGGTTTGCTATTCCGGGCAGGCAGCCGTTTACACATCTGCCGCAACCGACGCAAGCTATCTGACCGCCAATCTTGGCGGGGACATATTTTCCTTTTCTGTAAAGGCGATGTCTGAACCTGTCCGCCTGTTTATCTCTGAATTCATGTTCGCCTGCAACTTTTGTAAATCCTGAGAGGAGACATCCGTCCCATTCTCTTTTGCGTTGACCTTTTTTAATGTCCCAGTCTACTTCGTCAAAAACATTGAAGCAGTAGCATGTTGGGCAGACCTGATTGCAGCTGCCGCAAGCGAAACAAGTTTTTGCTTTTTCTTCCCATACCGGATGATCGTAGGCTTTGTCTAAAAGTTTCGGCAGATAAGAAGGTTTGCATTTTAGTTCGTGTTTGTTAAGACCTTTGCTGTTTTTGTCCCAGATTTTTTGGCGTGCGTCAAGGTCATCTTTTGTAGCATCAATAATGTTTTCAGCGCCTGCGATCAAAGTCAGTGCTTTGTCGGTAGCTGCTTCTATTACATAGCTGTCACCGATGTCAGTCAGAAGTATGTCGAAGCCTTTGTCAACCGTTGCGGTGTTCATTGATGAAGCAAAAACGTTTTTTGAAGGTGTTACCACATCGACAGCGATGATGGTAGCATTTTTGCGTCTTGTCATGTAATGGGTGTCGTAGTTATCCTGGCTGAAAAGCTCATCCATCTGATTGATCGCGATCATATCATATGGGTGAACGCCGATAAGGACAAAGGGTTCATTGTCGATCACAGACTTGAAAGCTCCACCAACTTCAAAATCCAGCAGTGTTTCAACCGGAGGCTGGAAGTATTTTTTTGGCGGCTGAAGACTGACGTCGTAATCGAGTCTCAGGTCCTCAGCAGCTTCCAACGGGGCGAAATCAAATGCTTCATCCTTTGTCTGAATGCCGTACGCCCTTTCAGTTGAAATAAGCCTGGTGATAAAACTCTGAAAATCATCTTTACTTAATTTTTTTGTACTCATTTTCTAATCCCAGCTAAAATTCTTACGAATACTGTCTCTTTTTATGATATCCGGCAAAATCGACATCGTCAACCCCGCAATACGAACCTCAAAAATCACGATAAAGCCACATCTTAAACCTTACTACCCCAATTCTCTTTGCTGTCGAGACAGCAATTAGTTTGTGTTTGAGTTCACAAGCGAAACGAGATTATACAGAGCGTATTTATTTAAGCAAGAGATTTTTTCACATAAAAAGCATTTTGAAGGATTTTGCAGGCTTTTAGTAAGTGATAGAAGTAACATTACATGGTTTTTATTTTTCACAATAACATCGTGTTAAAAATCAGCATTATTTTTACTTTTTTAGCTTAGTGTTCTTGCTTTTGTTAATTGCTGTCCGGAGATATTATTGGAGGCGGATTTGGTGCTAAAAGATTTTTTTGTATGTGTGGCAGTATGGGGTTTTTCCGGTTTTTTTGTAGTATTGCTGATGGTAATTTTCAGCAGGATAGAATTTTTTTGCGGGTGCGATTTCGGTTTTAACGATGTGGTCTTTTTCTTTTAAAATGCTTATTAATTTTATGATAGTGTGTTTTTGGTCATCATTCAGATAATAGACAGCGGAGCGGTATTGGGTTCCGACGTCCGGGCCTTGGCGGTTTAGCTGGGTGAAATCGTGGGTTTCGAAGAATAGCCTGGCGAGCTTTTCGTAAGTGGTTTTTGCTGGGTCGAATATCACTTCTATTGCTTCGGCATGGCCTGTTTTGTCGGTGCAGATCTGCTGATATGTTGGGTTTTCTGTTTTTCCCCCAGTATAGCCTACGGTGGTAGAAATTACACCAGGGGCTTTTTGGAAATGGTATTGTACGCCCCAGAAACAGCCTGCGGCGAAGATTGCTTTTTCGGTTTTTGTCTTTTTTGTTTCAGCGGGGATGAAGTTCATTGATATTGAATTTACGCAGTATCTGGTGTTTTTGGTGGTTAGCTGTTCGCCTTTGAAGATGTGGCCGAGGTGTGCGTCGCATTTTGCACAGGTTATTTCAACTCTTTTGCCATCTGGGTCGGGTTGGGATTTGACGGCGGAGAGGATTTGGTCGTTGAAACTTGGCCAACCACAGCCTGAATCGAATTTAGAAGAAGATTTGAACAGTTCTGAGCCGCACCTCTTGCAGGTGTATGTGCCTTTGTCCATGAATTTGTCGTATTTGCCGCTAAAAGGGGTTTCTGTGCCTTTTTGGACGATTACGTATTCTTCTTCAGGGGTTAGTTTATTGTACATATTATTGTCCTTTTGGGTTTTGGTTTGGTGTTTTTGGGGGCTTTTTCCAGCTTTTCTTGTGTTGGAAATGCTTAAAAATGCAATCAGAGCGAAGCAAATCAGTACGCATGTAAAGGTTATGTAGATTGTTTTCTTCATTTTGTCCAGGCCTTATTTATTGTTCGTTTCATACAATTATACCCTTCAGGGCTAGTAAACGCCCGCGAATAAATCCGTAACTTGT
>JAGLTN010000394.1 GCA_023135255.1 Planctomycetota bacterium | reverse complement strand
ATGGCCGACATCACGGCCTGGTGGAATTCCCTTAGCAATCGTTCTTTTTGCATATAGCATCACCCCAAACTATCATTCCCTGCCTAATAAGGTCCTCCGTGTACCTAAGCTTATCTATTATAATAGATATAGACGTTTATAAAAAGATAATTATTGCATGATAACGATAAAAACTTCTAAAAATTAAAGATTAAGGCTATAATCGCTACAATCGTTTTATCTGCTATTTTTGATTTTATTTTTATATTTAATACAGAACAAAGTTTTTTTTGTTCGCGTATAACTTGATTAAACTTATAATTAGCTTAGTTTTTTTTATTTCAGGGGCAATTATTGTTATGCCAAGGTTTATAAGCCGTAGGAAATTCATCAAATCATCATCGTTATTTGGATTATTTAGTATTTTTCCGGCTTGCGTTTTGGTAAAGCCCGGTCAGGCCGCTCCCAGCGATAAGCTGAATATTGCAGCAATTGGATTCGGCGGTAAGGGGCCTTACAATATTAAAAGTATGGCGAGCGAGAATATTTTTGCGGTCTGTGATGTCGATTCGCGACATATAGCCAAAGGTGTCAAGGCATATCCTTCTGCTAAGGGATATTCGGATTATCGAAAGCTCTTTGATAAGGAAAAGAGCATTGACGCTGTGATGATAGCGACACCTGATAATACTCATGCGATAATAACAATGGCGGCTTTAGAGCGTGGCAAGGCGATTTATTGCGAAAAGCCTTTAACCCATGATGTTTATGAAGCCAGAAAAGTTGCTCAGGCGGCAAAAAAAGCTGGTGTTGCGACTCAGATGGGCAATCAGGGTATGGCTAGCGAGAAGATGCGTATTGTGCGTGAAATGATCGAGGATGGCGCGATAGGTGATGTTCGTGAGGTTGTTTACTGGACGGATAGGCCCGTTTGGCCACAGGGGATGCTTAGGCCTAAGGACAGCGCGGCGGTTCCGTCATATCTGAATTGGGATATATGGCAGGGGCCAGCGGCGGATCGGCCTTTCCATTCGTCATATTTGCATTTTGTCTGGCGTGGTTGGCAGGATTTTGGTACGGGGACGATGGGTGATATTGGCGGGCATCTTTTTGGCGGTATTTTTTATACGCTTGGTTTGCGTCCTCCTGAATATGTTGAGGGTACGTCATCTCGATTGACCGGCGGTTGGAGACATGTCACTAATAATGATTCTTATCCACGAGCAAGTATGGTTCGGTGGCGTTTTCCGGCGGTTGGTGGTAAGCCTGCGATAAAGCTTAGCTGGTATGACGGAGGGTTGAAGCCTGAAAGGCCTGAACTTCTGGAGGCGAGTAGAAAGCTTGGTAAGGGTGGACTATTTTATATTGGTGATAAGGGAGTGATACGTGATACTAGACTTTTGCCTGAAAAGAAGATGAAAGAGTATAAATTGCCTGCTAAGAAATATCCGCGAAGTGTCGGACATTATGAAGAATGGCTTTTGGCGGCTAAGGGGCAAGGCAATGGGTGCGGATCTGATTTTGTTACAGCAGGGCATGCTACTGAGGCAGCTCTTTTGGGTAATATCGCGTTGAAGCATGGATTGCAGGGTGAAAGGCTTTACTGGGATCATGATAATATGAAGTTTACAAATAATGATGAAGCGAATCGTTATATCCAAAGGCAATACAGGAAAGGATGGACACTATAACAGATGGCTGATAATAAAAAATTAAATGTTGCCTGTATAGGGATCGGTGTAAGAGGGGTTGGGCTTTTAAAAAATAATCTTCTGAGTAATAGCGATGTTAATATTGTCGCTTTATGCGATGTGAATACAGGCAGCAGAGACTATCCTGAGTTTATCAGTGACAGGCATGGTGGTCTTGATGCAGGTATTGCGATAGTTAAGGAAAAAAACGGTCGGCTTTGCAAAGGGTATCAGGATTATCGTCAGATGCTTGAAGCTGAGGACATTGATGCGGTGGTAATTGCTACCCCTGATCATAGTCATGCGGTTATTACGATGGCGGCGATTAATAAGGGGATTGGTGTTTATTGTGAGAAACCTTTAACGCATAATATTGCTGAGGCTCGCAAGGTAACTGAAGCTGCCAGGGCAGCGGGGGTTGTCACTCAGATGGGTAACCATGGACATTCAAGTGAGGACATCAGGCTTGTATGTGAGTGGATATCCGATGGCGCGATAGGTGATGTTACTGAAGTTCAGGCATGGACGAACAGACCTGCAGATTTCTGGCCTCAGGGTGGATTAACAAGGCCTGAAGAAAAGATGGAAGTTCCTGCTAATCTTGATTGGGATCTTTGGATCGGACCTGCTGCTTACAGGGATTATCATGGTTGTTATGAGCCTCATGACTGGCGAGGCTGGTGGGAGTTCGGCACGGGGTCGCTTGGCGATATGGGTTGTCATATTCTTGACCCTGTTTTTTGGGCTTTGGATATTGGCAGTCCGATCAGTGTGGAAGCATCGAGTACGGAAGTGACTTCAGAGAGTCCGCCTTTGGCTTCAATGATAATTTATGAATTTCCCTCTCGACGTAGTAAACCAGCAGTTAAATTGACGTGGTATGATGGCGGTCTTATGCCTGCAAGCCCTGATGACCTTGAGGATGGCAGAAGGATGGGGGACTCGAATGGTGGAGTTATATTTGTCGGCAGCAAGGGGAAAATAATGTGCGGCTGTTATGGCAGCAATCCAAGATTGATACCAGAGACTAAGATGAGAAAATATACCAAGCCAGCTAAGAGTATTGCCAGGTCGGTTGGTCATATGCAGGAATGGGTGGATGCTTGCCTGGGCAAGGGTGAGAAGCCTGGTTCAAATTTCGATTATGCCGGGCCTTTGACAGAAATTGTTCTGCTGGCGAATGTTGCTTTGAGAGCTGGTGAAAAGATCGAGTGGGATGGCCCGAATATGAGAGTTACTAATGTCGCCGAAGCTAACGCATATGTAAGACGTCTTTATCGGGGCGGTTGGAGTTTATAACATAAGGCTGTGAGCAAAGAAAGGTTTAGTATGTCAGGAAAAATCAGAATAACGAGACGTAATTTTATCAGGCGAAGTGCATCATCTGCTTTTGCATTTTCTGTAGTTCCGTCATTCGTTCTTGGCGCTAATGGTCAGAAGCCGCCAAGTGACAAATTGAATTTCGCAGCTATCGGTTGCGGCGGTATGGGATACTGGAATATTTATAAAGTTGGCGAATCGGAAAACGAAAACATTGTTGCCTTGTGCGATGTTGACACCAGAGAAGCCGCTAAACCCGGCGGTGGATGGTTTAATACTTCGAATACATATCAGAAGTATCCGGATGTGCCGAAGTACAGAGATTTTCGTAAGATGCTCGAAAAACAAGGTAAAAACATTGACGCAGTTATAATCGCTACCCCTGATAATACTCATGCCGTTGCTGCGATGGCATGTATGCAGATGGGTAAGCATGTCTTTGTGCAAAAGCCTATGACGTATAATATTTACGAGTCGAGGGTACTGGTTAAAGCGGCTCATAAGTACAAAGTTAAAACGCAGATGGGCAATCAGGGACACTCTGATGAAGGTATAAGGTTTATAAAGGAATGGATCACCGATGGCGCCATTGGTAATGTGACAGAGGTTCATTGCTGGACAAACAGACCGGTTTGGCCTCAGGGAATGAAAACCAGACCACCAAAAATGGAAGTCCCCAAAACCCTTGCATGGGATCTATGGCTTGGGCCTGCTCCTTATCGTGATTATAACAGTGCGTATTGTCCGGGTGCATGGCGAGGCTGGTGGGATTTTGGCACCGGCGTTCTCGGCGACATGGGTTGTCATATTCTTGACCCGGTTGTATGGGCGCTCGATCTTAAGAGCCCTGAATATATCGAATCTGATTCACCCGGCGGAACAATAGAATCGCCTCCTGTATCTTCAAAGATACATTATAAATTTGGTCCTCGTGGAAAGATGCCTGCGGTTGATGTCACTTGGTACGATGGCGGATTGATGCCTGACAGGCCTGAATATCTTGAGCCCGGCAGACAGATGGGAGATAAAGAGGGTGGTTGTCTGTTTGTTGGCGACAAGGGTAAGCTCATGTGTGGTGCTTATGGCAGAGGGCCTCGGTTGATCCCGGAGACAAAAATGAAAGAATATAAACGACCTGCAAAGACTATTAAAAGAGTCAAAGGGGGGCATGAAAAAGACT
>JAGLTN010000393.1 GCA_023135255.1 Planctomycetota bacterium | reverse complement strand
CAATCCATCTTTACAACTGTCTCTGCAATTAAAGCAAAGCAGACATTCGCTTATCCTTATTTTATCCGCAGGTTCACATCCGCCCTGACAGTTTTTATTGCAAAGCTTGCATTGTGTACACTTTTGTTGGTTGTTTTTACCGATTCGCCAGATAGATAACCTGCTTAGTATTCCCAGCAATGCACCCAGCGGGCAAATGTATCGGCAGAAAAATCTCGGTTTGTAAAGATTCAGTAAAACCAGCGTTGCGAAAACCAAAAGTACAAACCATGCGCCGTCATAGAACCTGTCCATTTGTGATGAAAAATTGAAAGGCCTGTCAACAATCGGAATCAGCAGAAGATTAAAGGACCTTGTCACCAAAGGTATCGGGTCGAGAAGTCCTGTTTGCAGAGATGCGCCGGCCATTGGAATCGCTGCCATTGTCAAAAATAATATAAGGATGAAATATTTTGTATTTTGGCCAGCGTGGTAGTCGTTAAGTTTAATTTGTTTGGCAGCGGGTTTGCGATTGTGTGCTATGTAGCTGACGAATTGGTGTATTGCGCCGAAAGGGCAGACCCAGCCGCAAAAAAATCTGCCGAAGATTATCGTCAGGACAACCACCGCAAGCGACAGGATCAAAGGTGCGTATAATGTATGAGTTGTCAGGACAGTTGCTATCGATACCAGCGGGTCCATGTTTAAAAACATATTCACGGGCCAGCCTCTAAGCTGGTTTATCTCTTCGCCCAAACTGCTGACAATGCAGAACCAGACAAACAAACCAAAAAAGAAAATCTGACTTATTCTTCTTGTGGTGACAATTTTCATATTCGTACCTTTAACTTAAATTTGCCATTATCGGCTTAAGAGATTCATAGTTGCTGATGCCGCAGCGGGCTTTTTCTGCCATTGTTATATAGGGCAGATCGGAAACCTTCATGTCGAGCAAACTACAGCCGAAAGCATCCGCAGCTACTGCATCACAGCTGGCGATAAGGGTATTGGTATCTCTCAAATCGGAAACCGCTCCGCCCGTCGGGCCGTTATGCATCATCGAATTAGTTCCGTCAAGTATGACAAGCGTTGGCTTAAACAGCATCGTGATTTCGGTTATTATCGTATGTATATGCTGATGGAAGATATTGCGTCTGCCTCCCATCAAACCATAAAAATTTTTCATACTCATTGATGCGCCGCTTCTTTCGTGATCCTTAACAGGTGAGATACCTATCAGCTTATCCGCTTTTGCTAATGGGCCGTAAAATATTGGCCAGTCTTTTATTAACTTCCCACCTTTTACTGAGGCATTTTCAAAAAACCTGTCATTCGGCAACATCACCTTGGCGCCGGCTTGTGTTGCAGCTTTGCCGATGCCGCTTATTGTAAAACAGCTTGGGGGGTCGTTGATGGGATTATCTGTTACGATAACCTGTTTTGCGCTGCCTCGGGAATAGCACAGCCTGACAACTTCGGCTATGAGCTGCGGATTGGTAGTTGCCCCTAAAAATGCAGGAGTTGCAAATGCAACATTAGGTTTTATTACTACGGTATCGCCCGGCTGGACAAATCTCTCAATCCCGCCCAAAAGGTCAATCGCTTTATTTACGGTTTTTACCCGATCGGAGCCTTTGACGATA
Organism: Planctomycetota bacterium; assembly: GCA_023135255.1. GTDB lineage: Bacteria > Planctomycetota > Phycisphaerae > Sedimentisphaerales > Anaerobacaceae > JAGLTN01. The sequence goes on along the minus strand of JAGLTN010000393.1, from coordinate 1,689 downwards.
CTGATAGTTTGGCCTTGCCTTTCGGGCACGGAAAAATCAGGCACTGTCACCAGCTTTTTGCCATCGTCTGGAAATGGGCCGTCTTTATCGTAGAGCATCGCTGAGGCTACCCCGGCAGCAGCTACAGCGGCTCCTGCTTTTGCGGTGCGGATAATAAAGTTCCGCCTGTCCAGGTTCTTATCGTTATTATTTGCTTCCATTGCTGCCTCCAGATGAAAGCTTATTTAGCTGCTCTAATAAAAGCACGGCGATATTTTCAGCGGCTGTCTGGTCTTCGGCTTCATGTACTCCGCCTGTGAAATTGCCCGCTGAGAAAATTATTTCAGTAGTATCGTAGAAGTCCACAACTTTGCCGTTTAAAATTTCATTTTGTGCTTTTTTGACAGTTCCGCCATTGTCGATTACAAATTTAAAATATCCATCAGCCATTTGTTTGGCCTGGGCTGGTGATTCTCTTTTGCTCAGGAAAACCGTTACCGTTTCGCCTTGGATCTCATAGTGACAGCTGAAAATATCTTTGAACCCATCATAACCAAAAGCATCGCTGGGATAAAATTTAATACTGCCTGGGACGAAATTTTCTTTCGGGAAAAGCTCCAGCTCTTCTATTTGTGTGTCGGATTTGTTAGCTGAAACGAAATCAACCGCTGCCTCTGTCATAGCTTTGACCAAAACCGGCGACAGGGCGAAACCGACCATTTCGCAGTAAAATCTACCGCTGCAAAAATATACACTGTTGTCGGTCTTATAACTGAAACCGTCACAGGGGATATCTGTCGCATCGGCGCGCTTCTGCACGCTGTAAACCGCAAAAGCATTCCTCGCGGTAGACATATCGAACAAATAGGCTTCAAATATCAGGTTTTCATCGCTTGAACTGGCGAACCTTTGGCATTTTAAGCTTTTAAAGCCGGTTTCAGTATAAAGCGGGGCTTTGCCGTTGATCTTTTCATATAAATTTTGCGAATTGTAACTCTCCTGCCTGGAAATATTTTTGAAGCCTTTCGGCATGAGTTTGCTGATGAATTGGGCTTTAGCTGGTTGTTGTTTTTGGGGCGTATCTATGGGCTCATCGGTGATAAAGCCGAACTTACCCATGTCGTAATCGTATTGAATTACGGCGACTGTGCAGGCGATAAATACAAGTATTGCCAGAATTATCAGGCTTATAGCGGTTTCTGTCGGTTTAGTCTCATTTGTTATTGTTGTCATGGCGGCCTCTGTTTTAATGGCAAATTACTTGACCATACCGTCAAAACAGATTATAGTCTCCACTTATGCTTTTGTCAATCAGACAAAATGGCTGTTGAAGTCGGTTTCGTTATTGGTATAATAATTAAAGAATTGGAATTCTTAAGGAGATAAAGGTAATGTCCGAATTTTGTCAATATAATCTTGCTTTTGGTTTTGCTGGTGGGTACGAATGGATTATTATTCTTGTTGTGGCGCTTTTGATCTTTGGGAGACGTCTTCCTGAGATCGCAAGAAGTGTCGGTAAAAGCCTCTCTGAATTCAAAAAGGGTATCAATGAGGTTAAGGAAACCAAAGACGAAGTAATGAAAGAAGTTAACGATGTTAAAAATGACATTGTTAATGAGACCAAAGAAGCAGCGGGTCTCGATGATCTTGATAAGCAAGACTAATCGTTCTTAAATATACCCTTGAGGGTAGTAAATATCCGCGAATAAA
>JAGLTN010000392.1 GCA_023135255.1 Planctomycetota bacterium | reverse complement strand
CCGCGGATAAACGGTAAAATTCAATAGAGATCAGTATAAATGAATATTTTTTGAAGTTTTTTGCAAAGGAGAAAAAATAATGGCTTTGGTTGATACCAAAAAAATGTTTGAAATGGCCTACAAGAATGGTTATGCAGTAGGAGCTTTCAACGTCAACAACATGGAGATTACTCAGGGGATTATGAGTGCAATTGCTGAAGAAAAAGCTCCACTGATCCTCCAGATTTCCAGAGGTGCTCGTTCTTACGCCAATATAGATTATCTCAAAGCGATCATCGATGTTGCTGTTAAGCAGAACCCGGACATCCCCATTGCTATGCACCTTGATCATGGTGATACATTCGAGACCTGCAAACAGTGCGTTGATGACGGTTTCACTTCTGTTATGATCGACGCTTCAAGCAAGCCTTTCGAAGAGAACATCGCTATTACTAAAAAGGTAGTAGAGTATGCTCACGAACATGGTGTTGTTGTTGAAGCTGAACTTGGTCAGCTTGGCGGTATTGAGGAAGATGTTGTCGGTGTCAGTGCTGATGATGTCAGTAAGCACCTGACAGATCCCAAAGAAGCTGTTCAGTTTATTAAGGAAACCGGTTGTGATTCGCTGGCGGTTGCCTGCGGCACAAGCCATGGCGCTTTCAAGTTTAAAGTTGCACCTAAGCTTGCTTTGGATGTTATCCAGGCGATTTCAGACAAGCTGCCTGGTTATCCTCTTGTAATGCACGGCAGCAGTAGTGTTTTGAAGGAATTCAAGGACCTTATCAATAAGTATGGCGGTGACATGCCGGATGCGATGGGTGTGCCCGAAGATGCTATTACAGAAGCTTCAAAAATGGCGGTATGTAAGATAAACATTGATACGGACCTTCGAATGGCTTTGACTGCTAAGATCAGGCAGGTATTTGCTGAAAAACCAGCAGAATTTGATCCTCGCAAGTACTTAGGACCAGCAAGAGAAGCAATTAAGGATATGGTTAAGCATAAGCTTGCTATACTTGGTTGTGCTGGAAAAGCTTCTGAGTGTATGTAATATCAGGAAAAACGGCTGTCTGACCCGGTTTTTGAGCTGGGTCAGACATTTTGCCATCTCAGTCTTTCATAAATTTTTTTTTTGTTTATATACCCTTCAGGGTAAGATTCCGATGTATATCGGGATACCCGCGGATAAACGGGGAAATTCAATTAGGATCAGTATAAACAAGCTTTTTGATTATTATACTATTAAAAAGTATAAAAAAAACTTTAAGAAAGAATTGAGATGGTATTTTTCGTATAATAGTTGGAAAGATTATTATAAAAGATGATTAAGGAATTTTTCGTTGATGTTAGATAATAAAAAACCTTTGTTTGGTGGTTTTAACGCAATTTTACTCGGCTTGTTGGTGATCATTGGGGTTTTATCGATTCAAGTGGGGTTTGCATCTGAAAATGCTGACCAGGATCTGATTATACCCGCTAAGACTGGCATAGCTGACGATGTATGCGCACTTATATATAAAGGTCAATTTGACCAGGCTCGTCAGCTGTTGAAGCAAAACAGCAATAATCCAGATGCCAAGAGTGATTTACTTTCTGACATCATAGAAAAATACGAGGCTGTAGATAAAAGCCGCCATGAAGCTTATGCAAAATTATACCAGGAGCAGATTGAAAAGCTGGAAAAATTCCAGGTTGGTCCGTTTGATGTTAACGATCCTAATTATGTTTTTGACCCTAACAATGTTCACAAGGTTCTTGCGGTGATCAACAGAGTATGTGAGTACGCCGACCCTGAGCAGAAAAAAGCAGTTCTTGAGAGGCCTTTTGTTAAGCAGACATTTGAAAAGGTTATAAATATTGCCAGCGACTATGAAGCGAAGGGCAAATGGCTTGAAGCTTATACCGTTTGTTATCTCTGGCTCGTCGCTATTGATAAAGATAATAAATCTTACGATGATTACGCTGAAAAGCTCATTGAAAAAACCAATATTGTTGCATCTTTTCAGGACAGTCCATGTGAAACAAGTAAAGAACGTTACGAAGGGGTCAACAAGAACACCTTCATAAAAGCGATAAACGCACTTAATTTCAATTATGTAAAGCCGGTTGATTATCACAAGATGGCGCTCAAAGCCGTTAAAAGGTGCGGGCTTCTCACTGAAGTATTACAGGTTTCACCTGAATTAGCTCAAACGGCTGGTGCTGAGATTGTATCCGAATCAGGAAAACTAATTACAAGCAATGATCCTAATTTAAAAACAGTGATTGTTGAGAGCCCTTCTTTTACACCGCCCGACAGTAATCTTCTTTCAGTTTGGTTGAATTCTTTATTTTCAATACAAGGTGAAATAGAGCAGTTCCCGGTGATCAACAAAGAAAAATTCATAGATATTTTTGAAAAGGTTATGGCTTTTAATTCGACCACAGCAAAGTTGCCGGAAGGAATTTTGATATCCCAATTTGCCGAGGCTTCACTTGCTTCTCTTGATCCTCATACAGTTATAGTTTGGCCCAGACAGGTTCAGGATTTTGATAAGATAATGACCAATGCTTTTACCGGCATAGGTGTTGAGATATCCAAGCAGAAAGGTCAGCTTACGATATCATCACTTTTGCCTGATACGCCTGCTTACAAATCTGGTCTTGATGCTCAGGATGTAATAGTGAAAGTTGATGGTGTTGATACCAAAGATATGTCTCTGATCTGCGCGGTAAAAAACATCACAGGGCCTAAGGGTACACCCGTCACGTTAACAATAAAACGTGCCGGTGAAGCAGAAAATTTTGATATTACTATAGTCAGAGACAGAATAGTTGTGGCCACTATCAGAGGTTGGCAAAGAAAGCAAGCTGGTGGTTGGCGTTATTTTATTGATGAAATTAACAAGATCGGCTACATACGTATTACTGGTTTTACGGAGAAAACCGCGAATGATTTTGAAGCGGTACTTAATCAGCTTGAAGACCAAGGCCTAAAAGGAATGGTTCTTGATTTGCGGTTCAATGGCGGTGGGTTGCTTGCAAGTGCGATTGAGATAGTTGATATGTTTGTATCTAATGGACTGATTGTAAGAACTCAGCCAAGATTCGGGATACCTTCTCGTGTTTATGCTCATAGCCGTAACACTCACCGTGATTATCCAATAGCTATCCTTGTGAATTCATCTTCTGCCAGTGCTTCGGAGATCGTTTCCGGTGCTTTGCAGGATGAAAAACACAAAAGAGCGGTTGTTGTAGGTACCAGAACTTACGGCAAAGGCTCTGTGCAGGGGATAACTCAATATTCTAATGGCGGTATGGCTCAGCTTAAGTACACAATGGCATATTATCATCTGCCTTCAGGTCAGCGCGTTGAAAGTAAACAAGAGGTTGAAGAAAAAGGCAGAGAAGACTGGGGCATTACACCAGATGTTAAGGTGGAGCTTAAAAGCAATGAGCTTAAAGCTATGTTCGATGCCAGACGCGATAATGATGTGCTGGTAAAAGAAGGTCACAATAACGAAGACATACCCGTGAAGAAACATTCAATCAAAGATGTACTTGATGCGGATTCTCAGTTGGCGATTGGTGTTCTTGTTATAAAGAGCAAGCTTATACAGTCCGGTAATTACATTGCGGTTAGCAAACAAGGAAAATAAAATAAGAAGGATTTTGATTTGGCAGAAAAAAATAAATTTGAACAGCAGAGACAGCAACATCTTGAGCGTATTAAACAATTAGGAATTGACCCTTACGGCAGCAGATATGATGAGACTGAATCTTCAGTTTCAGTCAAAGACAGGTTTGTTGATGGAGATGAAACCCAGCGTGGCAAATGCGCCGGCAGGATCGTACTTCTAAGAGACATTGGCAAACTTATTTTTCTTACACTTCGCGACAGCCAGGGAACTATCCAGATAGGTTTGAGCAAGAAGCTGCTCGCCGAGCAGTGGGAACTGGTCAAGCTGTTTGAGCTTGGTGATATAATCGGTGCCCAAGGTCAGGTCGGAAAAACAAGAACTGGTGAAATAACGATATGGGCGGATGATGTAACCTTTCTATCTAAATCATTAAAACAGCCCCCGGAAAAATTTCATGGCCTATCGGATGTAGACCTTCGATATCGCCAGAGATATGTTGACCTTTGGGCGAATCCGGAGGTGATGGACAGGTTCAAGAACAGAAGCCAGATGATAGCGACTATCCGTCAGCACTTAATTGAAAAAGGTTTTCTTGAAGTTGAGACCCCTATGATGCAGGCAATTGCCGGTGGTGCTGCTGCCAGGCCTTTCACTACGCATCATAATACTCTTGATATGGATCTCTATTTGAGGATTGCTCCTGAGTTGTTCTTAAAGAGATTGCTCGTAGGCGGAATGGAAAAGGTTTTTGAGATTAACCGCAATTTCCGCAACGAAGGTCTTAGCAGACGCCACAACCCTGAATTTACTATGATAGAGCTTTACCAGGCGTACG
>JAGLTN010000391.1 GCA_023135255.1 Planctomycetota bacterium | reverse complement strand
AAGATGTTCAGCAACTGACTAATATCGATTACAGCAATGAACTTTCAATAGTTGGAGTTGTGCCGGGTGTGCCGGAAGAAGAGATTGTTGCTATAGCGCAATATTTTCTGAATCAGAAGACCATGGCAGCGGAGGTAGCTTTTATTGTGCAGGATGAATGGCAGCAGAAAGGGATGGGGACATTGCTTTTAAACTACCTGACAGAAATCGCCAGGTCAAGAGGTGTGAAACAATTTTATGCTAAGATTCTGCCTGAAAATAAATCAATGCTTGCAGTCTTCCACAACTCCGGATACCAGGTTAATACTGAATTTGACGGGGATGTTTATAGTATTCGGTATGATTTGAATTTTAAAAAGAAGTAATTAAGAGAGAGATGTTTGGTGAGTAGGAAATCTGCTTTTATATATTCTGAGCAGTTTGAGAAGTATCCTTATCCTGAGAGTTGTCCTTTTAATACCAGCAGGGCAGGAAAAACCAGGAAAGTGCTTAAGTCTATGGGGATGCTTGCCGGCGGCAGCAGGGTTGATGTCTGTCAGGAGCAGGCGAATGAGCAGGTTCTGGAAATACTTCATACAAAGAAATATATCGATGTTTTGAAAAAAACCAGCGAGGGGGCTTTCGATATCGAGGCATTACATATGGGGCTTGGGACTTCGGATTGCCCGGTGTTTAAGGGGGTGTATGAAAATTCTGCAATAGCCTGCGGGGCAACGGTTAAAGGAGCGGAGATGATAATCCAAGGTCAGGCTGATGTGGTGTTTAATCCTGCCGGCGGTCTGCACCATGCACATCAGGAAAGGGCAAGCGGGTTTTGTTATCTCAATGATGTCGGTATCGGTTGTGAATTACTCACCAAAGCGGGCAAAAGAGTGTTGTATCTTGATGTTGATGTTCATCATGGTGACGGGGTGCAGGATTTCTTCTATTACAGAGATGATGTGATGACGGTTTCTTTCCATGAGAGCGGCAAGACGTTATTTCCAGGGACTGGTTTTGAGGATGAAATCGGTAGTGGTAGTGGAAAAGGCCATAGTGTTAATGTGCCTTTGCCGGTGGGGACATATGACCAGGAGTATATGAGGGTTTTTAAAACTGTTACTATCCCATTGATTGAATTTTATAAGCCTGATGTAATAGTTTTTGAGTTGGGGGCTGATGCTTTAGCGGGCGATCCTCTTGCGCATCTTTATTTAACGAATAATACTTATGCGGATATTATTAATATACTGCTTAAATATAATAAGCCGATCCTTGCTACGGGCGGCGGCGGATATAATATCGAAAATACTGTTCGGGCGTGGGCCTTTGCATGGACGGTGTTGAGCAGCCAGGATGACGGCAGAGATATGAATATCGGTATGGGTGGTGTTATGATGGAAAGCACCGACTGGCAAGGTGGACTTAGAGATAGAGAATTGGTTATCAGCAGGGAACAAAAAAATTCTGTGCCGACCAAGATAGACAGCACAATAGAAGCGATCAGGAAAAACATTTTCAAACTGCACGGGATTTAGAGCAATTTAATTTTTCGTGTTCACTAATAAAAAAAGACCCGAATTCAACATCCGGGTCTTTATAGGTCGTGTTTATTTTTCTTATTCTGCTGGTTCAGCTTCTGCTTTGATATGCCTAAGTGCAATCGCCAGGACAGCGGCTGCTATACATGCGATGGCTGCGACCATAAAGGCAGTATCGAATTTGCCCATAGTGTCCCAGACTTTTCCCGCCATCACAGGACCTAAGATTCCACCTACGCCATAGGCAGTGAAGACAGCTCCATAATTTGCGCCAAGGTTTTTGGCTCCGAAGTTTTCTAAGGTCAAAAGTGGGAACAGTGCGAAGTTGCCTCCAAAGTTAAAACCTAACCAACATGCAGCAACTGAAAGTGTAGATGTATTATTACCCATTTTTACGAGTACGAACATCATCAATGCCTGGGTAATGCACATAAGAACAACAGAAAATTTGGCAGTTAGTTTATGTGAAAGAGTTCCCCAGACTACTCGTCCGAGTCCATTAAATAACGCCAGAAGTCCCAATGCCGAGCCTGCTGCTGCGGGTGTGAGTCCGCCTTGCAAGACACCGAAATTTTTAAGGCACTTGATTACCATTAATCCACAACCTGCGCTGAAAACGAATGAAAGCCAGATCATCCAGAACTGAACAGTTTTGACAGTTTCTCCTTGTGTAAGGTTTTTGACTTCAGCTTTTTTGTTCCCATCCGCAGTCAATGGGGGCTCCCATCCAGCAGGTTTCCATCCAGCAGGTGGGTTAGAAAGCAAAAACGAACCTATTACAACAGAGACAGCGAAGATTATTCCGAATATCAAAAAGGTTCCATTGATGCCATGATTTGCGATCAGATTCATCCATGAGCCAGCTAATTTTACAAAAATAAAAGCACCTGCTCCAAAGCCAGCCACTGCCAATCCTGTAATCAGGCCTTTGAGGTCAGGGAACCATTTTACACAAGCAGCAATCGGACAAACATATCCCATGCCGATACCTGCACCTCCGACAATACCAATGAATATTAGCATTAAAGGAAAAGATGTTCCTGTAAAGCCCGCAATTATATAACCTGCTCCAAGTACTAAACCACCTATAGTTGCAATAATTCTTGGTCCGTATTTATCCTGGAGTCTTCCCGCTAAGATCATTACGATGGCGAAAGATGCCAGTCCAGCTGAGAATATCCATGATGTTTGTACGCCGGTGTATTTGAATGGTCCTTCTGGGTCCTGGAGGGCTCCGGTAAATGCGCCCCATGCGTATATTGCACCGAGGCAGAGCTGAATTACAAGTGCCCCAACGACAACCAACCAGCGATTCCTAACTTTTTCTTGGGCCATGACAATTCCTTTCAAATTTATATGCCGGACGTATATGGTTTATACACGCCCGGCATACAATGTTCAAATATATTTGTTACTACCCTCTTGTAGCGATAAGTTTTTCAACTACTGAAGGATCAGCAAGTGTAGAAATATCGCCGAGGTTGTCGGTATTTTTTTCCGCTATTTTTCTGAGGATTCTTCTCATGATCTTACCGGAACGAGTTTTCGGCAGAACTGGGGCGAATTGTACCGCCTCTGGTGCTGCGATAGGTCCGATCTCTTTTCTGACGTGCATAATCAGTTCTTTTTTTAGCTCATCGGTTTCTTCTATGCCATTGATAAGAGTAACGAAAGCATATAATCCTTGACCTTTGATCTCGTGTGGGACGGGCGTTACAGCAGCTTCAGCTACTTTTGGATGACTTACCAATGCGCTTTCAACTTCTGCGGTTCCAATTCTGTGACCAGAAACATTTACCACGTCGTCGATTCTTCCCATCAGCCAGTAGTCGCCGTC
>JAGLTN010000390.1 GCA_023135255.1 Planctomycetota bacterium | reverse complement strand
GAGTTCGAATCTCATTGGCTCCATTCGTAAGTCCTTGAAAAATAAGGACTTATTTTTATTGAAATATATTCGAAATTGCAGTAGTAAAGTGGGTAATAAACCAAGTCCGAATTGAAGGACTGAAGTGTTCAGGCAAGACTCTTTGCTGAAGCACTGGTATACCTGAAATGGAGAACAGTAGTGAGTAAGAAATTGTATGTTGGAAATTTAGGACCTGGCGCAGATAAGGAAAGTTTGGACGCTTTGTTTTCAGTATTTGGAAAGGTGGAAAAAACTTATATAATCATGGACCGTCAGACGGGCAAAAGCAAAGGTTTCGGCTTTGTCGAGATGAGCGATGACGCCCAGGCCCAGGCAGCAATAGCCGCCCTGGATGGAAAACAGTGTAATGGTTACACGGTCAAGGTTAACGAAGCCAAAAGCCAGGGTTAGCTTTTTGCCGAAAGTGCTTTGTTATTTTTCGATGTCTATTAAAGATGGTTTGCTCAGGGTGGTTTTAACTATCGTACCTGCTTTCAAATCATACTGAATTTCATCAACAAATACGCCGTTAAGCATACAACTGTGATTTTCACTGCCGCGAGCGCTGATTACCGAAAGAGCTGAATCATAAAACATCTCATTAGCAATGATCTGATTCTTACTATCCTCATAAGTAATCCCCCTTCCCGCATGAATAGTCGATATCTGTGTTTGCCCAGCCCCGGTCCGAACAAGATTAACCTGCAGCGAACCAGCAGTTGAACGAATTTGCGAATCAGCTTCATCCTTACCAGCGGGAAAATAATCTATCAAGAGCCTTTTATCAATACCCTGAGCAATAATCTTATTTGCGTTGATATAATACTGCAATTCATCGAAATCCCGCATGAAAACATAACAAGGTCTGCTAAGGCTGTAACCGGCAGATGTATCTTCACTCTCAGAAGCTTTGACACGGGAATTATCGACAATTACCATCCCAGGCCCCGTAGCGAAAATCGTTTTTTTGACATCGTCATAATCCACTCGGCTGCATTTGATCTTGGAAAAACCTAAAGTCATATTATCAGATATTTCCACCACGGTTATCTGAACTATCCCGCCTACAGCTGTGATATGCTCAATCCCGGAAGAATCAGTTTTGGAATCCGATTTCGGCAGTGTCACGATAAGCTTTCGGGAAGAAAGAATATACTTCTTTTGAATATCCTTGTTATAGCGGATCATCGTGCAGATACAATCGCCTTCAAAGACTATATTATTGGTTTCCGGCAGAAAGCTTGCACTCTTCTTCGCGTTTATTTTAACCGGAATCGCCTCAGCCAAAGCATCCGCACCTTCAACATAAAAGACCAACTCCAAAGGCCCAAGAGCTGTCATATTTTCAATAGTCGACGCCTGCTGGTCACTGGAAAGGTTTGCAATTATCTTAGGCGAACTGAGGGTATAGTTTTTGAGCTGACCCGTAAGACTTGACAACATTGTGCAACGGCAGTCACCTTCGAAAACAACCTGATTCTTAGCAGTAAAAAAGTTTACGCTTTTCTGCGCTGTTATCCTTATCGGAAAAGCCAGCTTATTTTCAGAATTATCATCCGGATAAAAGGTCAACTCAGATGCACCATCAGAGACAATTGTTTCATTTGCAAGATTGTAATCGATTCGGTTAGTAATAAAAGTCGTCTTGCCGCTCTTATTATCAGCATCCATATCAGCCGACGGACTGGAAACAAGTGTCACTACCCCACCCGAAGCGGTAACGTTTTCGATGCCGGAAGCAGAATTGGGATCATCAGCAAGAGAAACAGCAATTCGAGGCGAAGAAAGGGTGTAATATCTGCGGTTATTGGGGTCTTTGCCTGACATGTTACACAGGCAATCGCCTTCAAAGATTATCTTGTTGTGATCCATTAGAAAAACAGTTTGCTTTTTAGCGGTTATAGTGACAGGATTGTCACCGCCGCCGCCATCTGACCCGACTTGAGGATAAAAAGTAAGCTCAGTAGCACCGGGAGCAATTATCGCATTGCTGTCAGCGATATAATCTATCCTATCAGCAACAAATACACTGGGTTTAGGAAGCGGGTGATCTTTGGACAGACCTTGAGCCTGGCTTATCAATCTTACATTACCGCCCAAAGCGGACATTTGCTTTACAACCATCTGATTAGTTCCAGCAACTTTTTTCCCCGCCAACTGTACCGCGATTCTTTCAGCTTTTAGAGTATTGATTTGTTTTACTCCGGATTGAAAACGAACCATTTGACAGAAACAATCGCCTTCGAAAAACATCTGGTTGGTATCGGGCTGATATATGATACTTTTATTTGCCCGGATTCTTAAAGGCTCATTAGAATCTGTAGAGACATCAGGTGAATGTACCAAAATTTCTGCGGGCCCCTGAGCAGTAAATTTTTTCAAAGACTGCGACAGGGTTTCGCTTTTTTTGTCTTCAAATAAATCAATCGTAATAAGAGGACTTGAAAGAGTATAAAGACTAATGCCATTTTGGTCTGGCTGGCTCAACTGACAAAAACAATCGCCCTTTAGTATTATCTTATTGGAATCAGCAAGGAAAGTTGCGGACTCACGAGAAGTAACTTTTAATATTGAAGAAAAATCATTCTGCTCAGCATTTGGATAAAAAATTATATCCGACGTACCCGTTGAAACAATGTTGTCAGTAAGAATATCATAGTCTATTTTATCAGAGGCAAATACTGTTCGGCCTCTGTATTGCTTGAGTTTGGCTTTGATCTGTTCAGCAGTAAGGACTTTGTCAGGTTCAGGGATAACGGGGGTATATTGAACATCAGAATTGACAGGGATAGCGACAAAACCTTTATCACAGGTTACGACTGCCTCATAGAATTGCTGAGTAGTAGTCGTAACCGCAGCAGGGACCGGCGATGGAGCAACAGCTGTGGCAGTGGCTGATTCATCTTTATCTTTGGGTTTGCTTTTTGGGGCAGTTTTTGAAGGCTCAGCTTTACTATCAGGTTGAGCACTGTTGATGAATACATTATTTATTGAAAGGCTTCCACGAGCAAACACAACCTGTTCTGCACTATCAACAAAAACATTCTTATTGAATGTGCACCGGTAAAGAACGGAAGATAACAAGGTATCATCTGTCGAGGCGGGTTGTTTAGTCTTTTTAGAAGCTGTAATATTTTTCTGCTCAGGAGCTGGAGGCTCTTTTTCCTCACCGCTATCTTTAGATACTGCTTTGCCGGTTGATTCAGAAGATGTCTTTTTGGTTTCAGGTTCCTTTGCGATTTTAAACTTAAGTTCTTTGAGAGTTATTAATTTAAGATATTCTACAAGGTTCAGTTCGCTGTTGTAAATAAGTTCAAGTCCCCTGCCGGTTAGCTGCACATCTTTAGAAATAAGCTTTACCGGCCCAGGTGTCAAAAATAAAGACCTGTCGCTTATAAATGTCATATCGTCAAGATAGAGAGTAATGTCAGGAATTTTTGAAGATTTCTCCGCTGTTATCGTTACAACAACGTTGCCTATTAGTGTTGCGTCTTCCGGAGAGCCAACTCCAAAAGTGTTATCAATTTGAATAATGCCTTTATCCGCAACTATATGGCATTTAAAATCAGGATGAAAAATATCCATGTATGGATCTTCAATTTCCCACTGCTGGTCAGACCTATGGATGAGCTTTTCAAAACCGAATTCCCTGACGATCTGCTTTTGATCATTTAATTCGGTAAATTTCGCGGTCCGAACATCGCCGATACCAATATCACCAATCTTTCCTACATTAGGATCAAGATCAAGCATAACCTGCGGCGATTCAGGTTGCATTTCTATATCGGGTGTTCTGCCAAAGTAGTAATAGAGAAGATATGCCGCCAGAACAATCTCCAGGGAAACCACACCAACATAAAGTTTGCGAGAATTAAAAATCATAACAGCCTTATAATAAACATAGAATGGGGAGGTTTTGCCACAAAAATAATTGCGGGAGGTGCTTTTTTTTGAATTACTGCTGCCTCCATGCTCACTTCGCCAATGCCCTTTATATTAAAGCAATATTGCTTTTTTCCCGATAATATCTTATAATTAGTCGTTCCTAAGCTGGTTATCGCCTTTAACAGCTTAAAATATAATTTTGACAAATATTTTCTTACTTTGATAGGCTTTTGAATGCAAAAACCAATTATCAAATCATTTAGTAAAATCTGTTCAGTTTTGGTTACGCCGATATTTTTTATACTCATGTTTCTTTATTTATGGCTTTTCGTTGACCTGAAGCTGATTTATCATGGTGGAGGTTGGCTTACAAATTTCCCGGTGTTTTATAAAGGGTGGTTTTTTTTCAGCGACTTTGCTGTTAAGCCAGGAGGAATAGCAGAATATGGAGCTGCGTTTTTAGCACAGATGTTCCATTACAGCTGGGCAGGAGCAATAATTGTCACAGGCACTGGTTTTGGAATCTTTTTGTGCATCAATTATATTTTGAAGGCAAGTAAAACATGTAATCTCGGCCTATCTGGGTTCATACCGGCAATTTTGCTTATTGCGATTTGCACACAATATACTTACCACTTTACGACAGTATTTTCGATGCTGATTATGCTTTTGGGGGTATGTTTATATATTAAAGCTTCGCATGAAAATTCGAAATATCGGGTTGGTTGCTTTTTTATAATAGCTGCTGTTATGTTTTACCTTGCAGGGGCGACGGTGATCTGGTTTGCGTTGATATGCTCAATATTAGAGATCGGGTTCAAAAAAAACTGGCAAAACGGATTGATCTATTTGGGAGCTGGATTGCTGCTGCCTTATGTTCTTGGAGTTTCAATTTTTAACCTCAGCCTTATTGATGTGTATTGCAATAATATGCCTTACAGCTGGAAACTGACATGTAGAAGTGACAGCCATCGAATGCTGCGGGTTGCGTACGGGATTTATCTTGTTTTGCCTTTGGCATTGGTTTTGGGAGCGTTTGCCAAAAAGCGTTTCAGGCAACAACAAGGGGATTATTCGCTTAGCATTCAGGAAGTACTCATTATTGTACTGGCCAGTGTTGGAACAGTTTACTTTTCTTTTGATATTGAGCGTCAGACACTTTTCAAAACAGATTATTATGTTTGCCACGAACAATGGAAGGAAACGCTTGAAAGTGCCAAAAAACATCCAAATAGTTATTTCACAATAAATTCAGCAAACCTGGCACTGTACCATGAAGGAAAATTAGCCACCGGCTTGTTCACATTTCCGCAAAATATCAATTCGTTGCTTCTGACCATGCCGGAGTTAGTACAGGCTCACTGGAACCGATTCAACACATTCCTTGACCTCGGGTTAATAAACATTGCCGAGCATGAACTATTATTATCAATGGAGAAATTTGATGAAAAACCAATAATACTTAAAAAGCTGGCAATAGTATACATGGTAAAAAACAACATGGATTCAGCTAAAATCTATCTGAATGCTCTCAGCAAAACGATCTTTGACAGCAAGTGGGCAACGAAATATCTTGAAGAAATAAAAAAAGACCCCGCTTTATCCAATGACAATTACATTGGGCATCTTAGAGCTTTAATGGTTTCAGAAAGTAAGAATTATGCTTATATCAATCTGGACAAAGAAAAAATCCTTGTGGATCTGCTGAAACAAAACAGTAAAAACAAAATGGCATTTGAATATTTAATGAGTTGGTATCTAATCTCCAGGCAGGTTGATAAAGCAGTCAAAAGCTGTGATAAATTCTCAGGTTTTAACTACTCTCAGATCCCACCATATTACCAGGAAGCGATCTTAATTTATTCTGCCGGCAAGAAACCATTCGGTAAAACAGAAAAGATGGTCAGCCCCAAAATTAGAGCCGAATTCATGGAAATCAATCAAATCATCGGCAAATATCGAGGCAATAAACAAGTGGCTTTCGCCGAACTGGCGCAAAAATACGGCAACAGTTATACATTCTATTTTCTCTATGAACGTTCAGGGATGAAAAAATGAAAAAAACTTTTTTATGTTTAATAATACTAACAGCAATTGCAGCAATAACCATAACAGCGAAATATTTCTATTGCGGGCGAACTGTAACAATAGAAAAATACAGCGACAATGACAGAGACGCAAAAATACATCCTGACTATTCCGAACTCACAATACCGACTAACATCGCCCCTTTAAATTTCGCCGTCAACGAACAGGGCGAATATTATCATGCAAAAATATATTCCAGCAACACCGAACCAATTGAAATATCAAGCAAAGACGGAAATATCATTATCCCTGTTTCAAAGTGGTCAAAACTTTTGAAAGCCAACCGTGGACATAAACTCAGCATTGATGTGTTTATAAAAAAACAAGATGGTCATTGGGAAAAATTCAACACTATAAACCACCAGATCGCCAATGAAGACATTGAGGGATATCTCGTTTACAGACAACTCCATCCCGTTCATGACCTCGTCAATGGCAAAATAGCAATTTACCAACGTAATCTGCAAAACTTCCATCAAACAACCATACTTGACAATGGTTATTACCGCGAAGGCGGATGTATAAGCTGTCACAGTTTCTGCAACAATGCCCCTGACAAAATGGTCATCACTATACGAAGCAGGACTCACGGCAACAGTATGCTTCTTGTTGAAGATGGTAAAGTTAAAAAAATATCAAAAAGACTTACATATCCTGCATGGCACCCAAGTGGAAAAATGATTTCGATCTCTTTGAACAGAATCCACCAGGTTTTCAATTCCTCCAGAAAAACTGAAGTGCGTGATGCTATCGATATTGATTCTATGATCGCATATTATCAAAATAAACAAAGAGTGCTAAAAACCAACACAGCCCTTTCACAGAAGAAAAGGCATGAAACGTATCCAGCATGGTCGCCGGATGGCAAGTATCTCTATTTTTGCGTCTCACCTGTATTGTGGAAACCAACTCCAGAGATGGTAATGCCTGACCGGTACGATGAAAGTAAATACGATATCGTAAGGATTAGCTATGATATTGAAAATGACAAATGGGGACAGCTCGAAACAATTGTTACTGCCAGGGAAACTGGAAAAAGTTGTTTAGCACCAAAAATAAGCTACGACGGAAGGTGGCTTATTTTTTCAATGTGTAACTACAGCAGTTTTCCACCTTTTCAACCAAGTAGTGACCTTTGCATAATAGACCTTGAAGAAGGCCTAAAGAACGGCAAATTTACATGGCGAAATATGAGTGAAATAAACAGTGACAAATCCGAAGGATGGCACTGCTGGTCATCCAACAGTAAATGGATCGCTTTTACGAGTAAGCGAAACTCAGGACAATTCAGCAGAACTTATTTTAGTTATATTAACAGTGACGGCATAGCTTCAAAACCATTTGTGTTGCCACAAAAAGACCCTTATTATTATGACTCTTTGCTCATGACAAATTGTTTGCCGGAATTTATTACCGGCCCGACAAAAATAACAAAAGAAACTCTCGCAAGAGCTATACGCTCCAAAAAACATCTTGAAATAAATATGATCGATATGCCTATGACAATGGCTACGAGTAAAGCTAATCAGGCAAGTTCTCCTTATGGCTCGCAGGATTAACCTGCAGCCCGACGACAACAGTAATAAAAAAGTCCCGGCTTTTTTGGTCAGGACTTTTAATTTTTATCTTATGTAATCTTTTTATCAGTTGGCACTTCCCGGGGTTTCGGCTTGGCCTTGCCAGTTGTTGGGGTCGTTGCCGTAGGCATCTTCGTATATTCTGCTCAAGGAATCGCCGTCGCCGTCCGGGCTTGTAGGCCAGGGGTCCGTCATGCCGTCAAAGTTTTCCGGATGGTCACCATCACTGTAGTTCAATCTGTCCACGCGGATATAGTACCTGTCATCGGTCGGTTCTTTATCGCCAGCCATCATCAGGTCAAGCTTTTCGCCGCCATTGTTCAGCTTGCCGTCATATGGGCCTAAAACTGATACGCCAGCCGGCATCGAGCCATAAGTCGATGTAAATATAGCGGGATCATTGGCAACTATCAGATAACCATTAGCAGGTATCGTCGTGCCAAGCGGGAAGGTATAATCTATACCTTTTTCCAACAGCCACGGAACATATATGCTATAGATATTATCGTAAGTCTGCAATGTCACCGGCGATGATGTTATGTTGTGAAGCTCCACGTATTCTTCTTCGCTTATATCACTTGCCGGGTTGTACATTATCTCATTGATAACGATTGGGCCAACCTTTGGATAAGCGTTAGCTGAGTCTGGCGTGTTGTAACTCATCGCTACGAAGTTAAATGTCCCCGTACTCTTTTCGTATCTGCCGAAAGCTACGTTAGTTTCTGATGCGCCGAAGTCTTCCTGTTCGATATAGCCTGTAATAACGCCACCGTCGCCTGAACGTAAATACACTGTCTCGCCGCCTTCGCTTAGGCCGAACGCAATGTTACAGCCTATGTTATTAGTATCACCGAAATGGTCTTGCTGGTTGAAAACTATATAGTCATACGGATTAATTACTGTACCGGCTGCTATCTCGTATTTCTTCATATTAGGATCGCTGTTTTCTGAGTCACTGAGGAACCAGCCGCTAATGTCGATAGGAGCCGCTGTCGTGTTATAAAACTCTACCCAGTCTGGTAATGTTATATGTGAATGAGCTAACACCTCGTTAACAACGATTGAGCCTAAAGCCGGTATCGATAAATCTTCCTCATCGCCAGGCGTGCCGTAAATCTGCGAGCTGGGCCTCCAACCTTCTTTTAAATCCCAGTCATTAACATCTGCGCTGGATTCATCCGCTACCGCAAGTGAGAACCCGCCGCCATCGGTAATATCATACCAGCCATCTTTGTAATCAAAGTCATGTATCTCAACACCAGCTGCATCTCTCAGAACAATCTCTTCGCCGCCGTTATTAAGTAAGCCTGTATATTCGCCAGCTATCGGATAGCCACCGCCATACTTAGCCTCAAAAG
>JAGLTN010000039.1 GCA_023135255.1 Planctomycetota bacterium | reverse complement strand
TCATAGGCCCATACACCCCCGTAGCAGTGGGGGACTACTGGGCGGGTCCAAGTCATACATTACCTACCGGCTCAAGTGCAAAATTTTTCAGCCCGTTAAGCTCAAACGATTTTGTTAAGTCGTCAAGTATTATTCGCTATAACAAAGAAAAATTGGAACAGAGCGCCGAAGACATAATTCGCCTTGCAATGGTTGAAGGCCTTGATGCTCATGCCAAAAGCATTGCTATCCGAACAAAGAAAAATTAAGGGTAGTTCTAATAATTGCTTTTGAGCAGCAAGTAGAAGGTTTTTGGCTTCTGGCAAGGAAGATAAATCAGCTTTATCTGAAGATAAGGCGGTTTTTGTCTGACGATGACCAGAGCCAAAAAGATTCGCTTGACTGACAAAATGAATTTTTAGAGATGCCCTTAGACCTCCCAGCGAAGTTTGGCTTCGTTTTTCCAGAAAAAGAAACCTATAAAATGTGCTGCGACCATAGTCAGATACATTTGCAAAAATTTTGCCGGCAGTCCCATTAAAAAAGGACTCGTAAAATTAACAAGCCATATTAAAACAACTATAAATATCAGTATCAGCAAAAGCCTGCAATAGTTTATAAATGTACTTATGATCGAACCAATAAGAAAGAACGGATTAAATACTGAGACGCTGTCATATAACACTACGCCTAAAAGTGCTATGGGAGAAAAGATTAGGCCGTATAACACCAACAACCAGAATATATAATCAAACCGTTTGAAATAATTTGCATACACAATTGCAGGGCCAATAAAAAAAATTCCACAGGCTAATATTGTAAGATAGGAAAAAAAGACATCTTTAAAATCAACAAGTTGTACACTTAAAACAGGAGCTCTGGTTTTGCCTGACGCGCTATCCCTTATACATTCAGTTAGATACCAGTAATAATACAATCCCGCTGCAATTATAACCAGGTTGACACCTATTGCCAATGGTCCCAATATCGAATTTGCCAGAAATGCTATTAATGGCAAAGCTGTAAAAAACACAAGATTAACTATTCCTGCTAAGCTTGTTGGGTAAAGAAGAATGTCTAAAAGGCCATGTTGTTTTTTGATATCTTTTTCGTCAGACATCTGTTGCTGTTCGATAATAGCCTGATTGTGTTGATTTGATCTGGTTTGTACGGGATCAAGATTCTCTGTGGACAGTTTTGTTTTGAGCGGGGAGTCATCTTCTAAAAAATTCAAAAATGCATCATTTATTTTGTTGCCTGGGATGGTAATAACACCCTTACAACCGGGACATTCCCCTTTTTTACCGATATATTTCTCATTGATTTTGATTTTCTTACCGCAATGCGGACATTGAAATTCTATTATCAATCGTTTCTCCCCTTTTGTTTATTTTTATGGCTTTTTAAAAATCATGTATGTCACTTTATTATCAGTGACTACAAATTGGGCTTTTATATTGTCATAGAACATCATAGTGACATTTTCCTGTATAGGCACCTCAGAGCCTGATTTACCATATGCCTTGATAACATCTTCTCTGCTCGAACCCATACCGATACCTTTACTGGTTTTGCAGTCGCAAAGTCGTATCATGTCTTTGTCAGCCTCATTTGTTGAGCCGCAAGCTATTGCCATCAGCGATTTATCTTTTGGTGATAATGATAATTGCAGGCCATGAGAAAGATAAAAAAGCTTATTATCCTTTACCCGCTGTGGTTGGCCGAACTCGCTTATTATCTTACTTTTGTTCATCCGAAAGCGAATGTCCCCGATGCCGCTCAAAGGGACTATTTGCAGGACTTTTTCTACTTCTTCCGGCTCAGCCTGTTTAACCGGATCGCTTTGAATACTTTTAACGCTGGTGTGGTTTTTCCTGAGCCATCGCATACCCAGCTTTATCGTTTTCAATGAATTTCCCTGCCAGCCGTGCCCGCCCTTATACGTTTCCATATTAACAATGCCGCCGTTATCAGCTATCAGTTTATACGCTAATTGCGGCATCTCGACCGGGCAAATATCATCAGCCACCGAGTGAAGAATATAATAAGCCTTACCATTTATATTTTTAATGTCACCAAGCCAATCGATTTGAAAATCACTCATCACAATGAGATTGCCGGTTATTGGCGTGTCTTTTCTCACAGACGCCATATACCCAGCTTGGCCGGCGCAGTCCCAGCAAAGAGTAAATATACGTTGGTTATTGATCTTATATTTATCGCGGACATCCTCGATCACCGCTTCGATAAATTCTTCAGTGCTGAACAACTGCCCTTCGACCTTGTTCGTTTCTGTAGGCCAGATAATTCTCTGTTTGCGATCCCACCTGACTGCTACAAGCTGGGCAACGATAAATTTTTTATCGAGAGAGTCTTTATAAAGCTCTTTCACAAAATCAAGCAGGTCAGCCCCACCTGTTTCGCCCGGCAAAACAACTACCAAACCAAACCCGTAGCCGGGCACATCTGTATCATTGCCGGCATTGATAAGAAAATATTTTTTATTTTTGTCATCACCGGCAAAACATTCTTTACTGTTTGTCTCTGTAATTTGCAACCTGGATATTCTGTTTGCAAAACACCCGCCCGCCACTAAAAATATTGACAGCCAAATTAATATTGGTCTTTTTTTCATCTCTTTTAGTCTCTGTCAGCCTAATTTTTCTTTGATCATCTCAATCGCTGTTGAGAGAGCCTCATCTATTTTGGCGGGGTCTTTACCACCTGCCTGGGCCATTTGAGGCCTGCCACCGCCACCGCCACCAACTATCGGAGCGATATTTTTTACAATGTCACCAGCTTTGAGACCTTTTTTTATCAGGTCATCACTAACAGCTGCCAGTAATGTCACCTTACCCTCTTCAGCAAAGCCGAACACGATAGCAACCGAACCAGCTTTTTTCTTGAGCATATCGATAGCTTCTCGCCCCTGCTGGGCTGAAGCATCTTCGAGTTTGCTAACGACTATTGATGTCCCATTGATCTTTTCACATTTTTCCAGCAGCTCTCTTGCCTTGCCCAAAATATCATTACCGGTTTGTTTAGCCGCTGATTTAAGCTGTTTCGTCAGATGCTTATTATCTTTTATCAGCCCCGCAACTCTTTCCAGAACTTTCTCCGACGGCACTTTCAAGAGAAGCGTAAGTTCGTCAATAACTTCACTTCTTTGCTGGAAGTATTCGTTCAGCCCCGCGCCGGTCAATCCGGTTATTCTTCTTACACCTGCAGAAATACTTTCTTCTTTGATAATCTTAAAATTCCCGATAACGCCGATGTTATCAACGTGAGTGCCTCCGCAAAATTCTGTGCTGAAAGCCTCATTGATCTGCTTTTGACTGTCCGCTCCAATCGCAACAACTCTTACAACATCGCCGTACTTTTCGCCGAACAATGCCATAGCGCCGAGTTTTTTTGCTTTATCTTTTTCCATCTCTACGCAGGTTATCGGCAAAGCTGCATTAATTTTTTCTCTTACAAGCTCTTCGATTTCTTTTATCTGCCCTTTTGTCAGTGCTTTCGGGCAGGTAAAGTCAAATCGCAAATAATCAGGCCCAACCAGAGAACCCTGCTGAGCAACGCTGTCGCCACACACTTTTTGTAATGCCCATTGCAGCAGATGAGTAGCAGTATGGTTTTTCTTTATTGAATTTCTGTCGGCACTTACAACAGCGGCAACTTTATCGCCGACTTTTAATCGTCCCTTAGAAACCTTACCCTGATGAATAACACAATCTGCGATCTTGGTAGTGTTCTCAACGATGAACTCCCCAGCCTTGGTTTTTATTATTCCGCAGTCTCCGACCTGTCCGCCTGATTCAGCATAAAAACATGTTTTATCCAATACGACTGCGACTTCTTGTCCCTGGCTTATTTCACCGACGTTCTTAAAGCCGTCTTCATCGATAAAGCCAACGATCTCGCTTTGAGATTTATCTATATGGTACTTGTGCAGATCTTCAGTGACAGGCAGTTCCACATCAGAAAGTGTCATCATAAAAGAGTTACCTTTTTGAGCAGCCCTTGCTCGCTGCCTT
>JAGLTN010000389.1 GCA_023135255.1 Planctomycetota bacterium | reverse complement strand
GCCTTCAGTAATCGCTATGAGTATCTTACTGGCAAGCACACCGGTATCCATCTTCTTATCAGTACCGAGATTCTGCATTTTGATAGGACCAAGCTCCAGGTCAACCGTTTGGTTCTGACCGGGGATAGGAATCAGCTTAACTATAACTTTGACATTGGTTATCTCAAGTTCAGCAATTTCAAGATTCTTACCCTTTTTCTGGTCTTGCTCAGCCGGTTTGGGTTCAGCGGCAGACTTTTTAAGATTATTGAGAATATCCCGCAGATTATTCGTCAGACCTTTCTGTTCTAAAACAAGCCTGATACCGTCAAGCTTGAACTCCTCGATCTTTACAGTCTCCTGCATCAAAGATTTCAGACTTACTTTGATTTTACCCTTATCAAGTTCAAGCAGATTTTTAAGCTCATATCCGTCAGGGTTACGAACTTCCAGGCCTTGTATGCCGAGCTGACCCTTAAAGATATTGATATCAATATCACCAATATCAACACCAACACCAAGAGTTTTTGTGGCAGCACTCTCAGCGCCAACCTTTACAGCATTTTCACCTATCATCCAGCCCAGAAGAACAATGACAACAATAATTATCAATGTGCCCAAAAATCCGAATTTTAAAACTTTTTTTGTAAGCCCCATTTTCAAAGACTCCTATATTTTTAATTAGTTTTAGGTTCGACACTCTTTTCTTTAAGCTTATCTGCGTAGATTTTCATCCTCTCGCTAAGCGCAGCTAATGATTTATTTACAGCGTCAATCTCTGCTCTCAGTTCTTTAGCATCTTCGCCCACCATCTCAGCTATGGGGACTTTTTTAAGCTTAGCCATGATCTTTTCAACGTCGGTCTTTTTAGCATCGAGAGCTTCTGTATAACTGTCAACCATTCCCTGCAATTGCTTAGCATCCATTTTCTCAGCCTCTGCCTTTACCTCAGTGACAGGTTTATTGGGGTCAGCCTTTTTCTTGCCGCAACTTGTAAATACAAACAAACATCCTAAAAGCAACACACACAATGTAATTTTCTTGGCCTTTTCCATTTCAAATCCTTTCAAAATTTCAAATAAAAGACAGGTTTCTCACTAAACATAATTGTACCACTGCTAAACAAAATAATGCAAACATTATTTTTCATATTAAATCTCCATCTTTTTTTGGCAATTTTGATTTTTCAACAGTATTTTGACTGCCCAAGGGTTTAAAATAACTAAAAAGTTCTTTGAATTGCAGGTTCGTTCTGGTATAAGGAAACGCTGGAGCTTTGTAAATTGTAGCTTAAACAACAAGATAGAAGTATTAAGAAACGATAAATATGCAGCTTAAAGTCGGAAAATCCCGGTTAAAAGGCAGTGTTTCGGTCCCTGCCTCCAAGTCGCACACAATACGTGCTGTGGCTGTTGCTTCCTTGGCTAAAGGTCAAAGCAGGATAATTAATCCGCTGATTTCCAGCGACAGCGTCTCTGCTGCCAACTGTTACAAGGCTTTAGGAGCAGATATCGATACTACAGATAAGACGTGTTGGAAAGTTACCGGAACCGGTGGAAATATTAAACCTCCAGCAGATATTATAGACGTTGGAAATTCCGGCACAACTCTCAGAATCGCTGCAGGTTCAGCGGCGCTTGTGAAAGATAATAATAAAATCAGATTCACCGGCGATGAGCAAATCCAATCCCGACCTATTGGGCCTTTGCTTGATAGTCTCAGCGATCTCGGCGCAAAAGCTGTTTCGATAAAAGATAATGGCAAAGCTCCGATTGAAATAACAGGCACACTAAATGGCGGGCAAACAACTTTGGAATGTGTTACCAGTCAGTATCTGTCGAGTCTGCTGCTGTGTTGTCCGCTGGCAGCCGGTGACAGCGAGATAAATGTCACCTTGCTGAATGAGCCTGACTATGTGCAGATGACTTTAGATTGGCTGGACAAGCAGGGGATAAAATACCAGAACGATAAGATGAAAAAGTTTATAATCCAGGGAAATCAGAGTTATAGTGGTTTTGAATTGCCTGTGCCAGCAGATTTTTCGTCAGCTACGTTTTTTTTATGTGCTGCTGCATTGATGGGCGATGAAGTAATATTGACAGGTTTGGACTTTAATGATTCTCAGCCTGACAAAGCTGTTGTCGATTACCTTAAAGCAATGGGA
>JAGLTN010000388.1 GCA_023135255.1 Planctomycetota bacterium | reverse complement strand
ATAATTTGCATACGATGGAAACGCTGGACCCTGCTTATCGGGGCAGGGAGCGGGCCTCTGATTTTCATATTCAGGTTGTCTTTGGCGACAAGGTAATCGATATTTTGCCGCATATTATTGCAGGCAGAGGTGAGTCTTTCAAAATTGGCGTCACGCAGACCTATCACCACCAAACGCCAGTATGGGGGCAGATTGCAGGCTTTTCGGTGTTTTAGTTCTTCTTCGACGAAGCCTTTAAAATCATTTTTCATCGCAAAGCGGATAACGGGCTGATCAGGCAAAAATGTCTGGGTATAAACGGTGCCCTTCTTTTCGCTTCGCCCGGTTCGGCCTGCTACCTGACTTATGAGCTGGAAGGTTCTTTCGTTTACGCGGAAATCCGGGATATACAAACAGGTATCTGCACTGATTATTCCTACAACGGTGACATCTGGGAAGTGCAGACCTTTTGCTAATATCTGAGTGCCTGCGAGGATGTCTATTTTATGTTCGCTGAAATCTTTTAACAGCTGGTAATAGTTACCGTTTGCCATGGAGTCACTATCAACTCGAGCGATTTTAGCGTCAGGGAACTTTGCTTTTAATTCTTCTTCAAGCCTTTGTGAACCGAGACCTATCATTGTCATATTTTTGCCGCAAAGCGGACAGACCTTCGGCACCAGAGTTTTTGAGCCGCAATAGTGACATATCGCATAGCCGCTGTGCATATGTTTGCCGATGACTGTTTGCATTTTGCCGGCAGAGCGGGCTTTGTGAAAAGTCAAAGTGACATCACAATTGCGACATTTGACTGTATCTTTACATGATGGACAGAAAATAAAATTGCTATACCCCCTTCTGTTCAAAAGCAGGATGGCCTGCTCTTTCTTTCGAAGCGCCTGCTTCAACTTTGCTGCCAACGGTTCGGAAATAAGGCTTACACCATTTTTGGTAAAAAAGCCTTCTTTCATATCGACCAGTTTCATCTCCGGCATGGGCAGATCCATAACCCGCTTAGGCAGTGACATGCGGATAAACTGGTTCCTTGTCTTGCAATTTATGAGCGTCTCAAGCGAAGGGGTCGCTGAGCCTAAAACACAATGTGCCCCTGCCAGATGAGCTCTTTTGATAGCTACGTCTCTGCCGTTATATCTCGGTGCGGTGTCCTGTTTATAGCTGGTCTCGTGTTCTTCATCAACTACGATAAGGCCTAAGTTATCCAACGGGGCGAAAACCGCAGAGCGTGCACCTATCACGACATCT
>JAGLTN010000387.1 GCA_023135255.1 Planctomycetota bacterium | reverse complement strand
TATAAATATGGTGAAGACCGGGCATCGCGAAGAATCGCCAGATTTATCGCTGAACACCGCAGCAGTCAGAAGATCACAACTACCGATCAGCTTTGCAGTATTGTTTGCAAGGCTCTCGGTCAAAAGCAGCATGGATGGCATCGCAGTAAAAGTCATCCGGCGACGAAGACATTTCAGGCTTTGCGTATTGCTGTCAACGATGAGCTGAAAAATCTCGAAAAATTGCTTAAAAGTGCTCCGAAGCTGTTGAAGCAGGGCGGTTTAGTTGCTATAATCAGCTTTCACAGTCTTGAGGATCGGATAGTGAAGAACGATTTTAAGGCTAATAAGCAGGAGCAGATTTATGAGGTGTTGACGAAGAAGCCTTTGGTGCCCGACAGAGAAGAGATAGCGAATAACCCGAGAGCACGAAGCTCGAAGTTACGAATATCGAAGAAACTGTAAAAAAGAAATGGAGTTCAGTTATTATGACATCCGATGCCAAAATTGGTTTATTGTTGGGCTTGGTGTTTATTTTCATTATTGCATTCATCATTAATGGTCTGCCGAATTTCAAAAGCGAAGCAGATAATAATGAATTGACGACAACGATGGTGAGTCTTCAGAACAAGCAGCTTGGTATAGGCTCGGGGGTTGCTGACAGCGAGGTTCTTGAGAGGCCGAGGCTTTTGGAAAAAGTTGTTTTGCTTCAACCACCTGTCGCAGGGACGCAGGCAGTTGAGCAACCATTGGTGATTTCTCAGAGGACAGGAGTGGCGCCGGCGACGAGTGAAAATCAAACGGTTCGCTATTCGACGGCACTGCCGGGCAGTAATAACGCTAACAGCAATAGTGACCTTTTAATTGGAATGCCTGAGCCTACGAAGACGATAGAGATCGTCGCACCTGGACAGCAGGGTGGTGTTACGAGGGGAGCTTCATCGGTTGAGGAAAATTCGTTGAGGCAGGTTTCATCTGATATTGTTACGAAAGTCAGAAGACCTGCGGTAGTTGCGGCTAAGGCTAAAGAGTATATTGTGCAGGACGGTGACAGCCTTGGTTCTATTTCCAAGAAATTTTATGGCAAAGAGCTTGGCAACAGGAAAGTTAGTATTGATAAGATATTTGCCGCCAATAAGAAAACTCTTAAGAGTCCGGATGCTATTTATGTCGGTCAGAAGCTGATGATCCCGCCTGTTGAAGGTGCCGTTGCGGTGGTTAGTAAGGAAGATAAGCCTTTGGGCAGCAGTATGCTGGAAAGAGTCAAACAGATAGGTCAAAGAGGTTTCAGTGCTAAAAAGGCAGAGCCTAAGAAAGTTGCCGGTGTAAAATATGTTGTTAAAGAAGGTGATAATCTCTGGAAGATAGCTCATAAGGAGCTTGGTGACGGCAGTCGTTTTGTAGAGATCGCCAAGATGAACAAGAATGTTTTGAAGAATCAGGACAACCTTACAGTAGGTATGACATTAGTGTTGCCGAAAGAGTAGTATACCCTTGAAGGCTAATAAATGTCCGCGAATAAATCCATAACTTTTTATCTTTGAGTTATTTACCCGCGGATAAACTGGTGAACTCAATTGAGATCAGTATACCCTTAAGGGTAATAAATTTCCGCGAATAAATCCGTAACTTTTTATCTTTGAGTTATTTACCCGCGGATAAACGTGAACCTCAAATGTGAGTAGTTTAATAAGCATAAAATATGCAGCTAAAGCTTCGTTTTATTTTTGTGGTATTTTACTTTACAGCGGTTTCTGTTTTTACAGTATATATTCGTTGCGCAAATAATAAGATATTCTACAGGCTTTACGCTACTGTTGCCCAGCAGAACCAGTTGAAGCAGCGGCTGTGGCAAAAACAGCTTGAGCTTGAAAATAAAATCAATCCAGCGGCTATATCCGAATATCTCAGAGAAAGTCCCGATACAGATTGAGAATCTTTATTGATTCAGTTAGTTTGAAAATTGAGAAATATTAAAACGACTATCGCTTTTTTGTTAGCACTAATAGTAGTGTTCGTACTGCTTTTAGTTCGTTGTTTTTATCTGCAGGATACCAGGCATGAGCATTATTCTGAGATTTCACTAAGACAGCATCAGGGCAGAATTCCCCTTCAGCCTCAAAGGGGTATCATTCTTGACAGCCAGGGCAGGGTTTTGGCAGCGAGCAATAAAATTCAGACGATATTTGCTGAGCCTCGCGTTATTGAAGACCCGAAAGAAGTTGCCAGTCAGTTAGCGGATATTCTTAATGAGGGCGTAGCAGAAGAGGATTTTGTTGGTGCACATGAGATTTGCCGAATGATCACGGAGTCTAAGAATCCGGGGTATATTAAAATTGCAGAAGATGTAGATATTGTAAAGTGCGGAAAAGCCAAAAAGATATATGGAGTTGGTGTTGAGTCCCAATGGATCAGGCATTATCCGATGGGTTCTCTGGCGAGTCATGTTGTTGGTTTTACGAGCAGGGATAACCGTGGTCTCGAAGGTATCGAGCTTGAGTTCGATAAGGAATTGGCGGGCGAGTGCGGACAGCGGATATTTCTTGCCGATGCCAGGCGCAGACCTATTATTCTCAAAGATAAAAGTTTTGAGCTTAAAGACGGGGTTGGGATAATTTTGACTTTGGATGCGACTATTCAGCAATTTGCTCGTGAGGAGTTAATGGCTCGTTATAAGGAATATGAGGCGGAGGCGGGTACAGCGATCGTTGCGGATCCGAAAAGCGGCGCGATTCTTGCGATGGTGTCACTACCTGATTTTGAGCCTGCTAATCCGGGAGGTTCGGAGCCTGAGACCTGGCGAAACCGTGCGATAACCGATCAGTTCGAGCCTGGCAGTATTATGAAGCCTATAGCGTCGGCGATTGGTATGGATACTGGAGTGGTGAATAAGAATACTGTTATATATTGTGAGGACGGCAATTATCACGGCAGGGGTTTTGGACGCATTCGGGAGTACAGATACCACCGTTATGGGAATATGACGGTTAAGCAGATACTGGTCAAATCAAGCAATATCGGGATGGCCAAGATCGGACAGAAGCTTGGTAAGAAGCGTCTGCATGACGGGCTTGCGTTTTTCGGATTTGGTAAGAATACCGGCATTGATCTTCCCGGGGAGGTTTCCGGGGTTTTATGGCCTGTGAAGAACTGGACGGGTTATAGTGTTACGAGGGTTGCATTTGGTCAGGAGATAACGGCGACAGCTTTGCAGATGGTTCGTGCATTTTGTGTGCTTGCCAACGGTGGTAAATCAATCAGGCCTTACCTTATCAAAGCGATTGTTGACCGTGACGGCAAGATAGTAAAATTAAAAAAACCCGTGCCGCCTGTCGGGTATGTTGTTAAGCCTGAAGTTGCGAAGTGGATAGTTGAAGATGCTTTGGTTGCAGTGGTTAATGAAGGGACAGGCAAAAGGGCGAAGCTTGATAAGTGGCAGGTGTTTGGAAAAACCGGTACTGCCAATATCGCACTTGAGGGCAGGAGGGGATTTTCGAAGGATAATTACGTGGCGTCGTTTGTTGCTGGTGCGCCTGCGGAGGATCCGCGTATTGTGGTTTTAGTTTCGATCCGTAAGCCTAAAAAAAGTCTTGGTAAAGGCTATACAGGTGGGGCGGTAGCGTCGCCGGCGGTTCGGAATATTCTGGAAAAGACGCTTACATATCTTGAAAAGCAGGGGCGGTAGGTTTTATTGGGGCTTGCTTTGATTGTTTGTTTTGCCTATGTATCCGGCATCGATGCATAGTGTTATGATCTCGCTTGCGATGGGCCCGGCGTCGGTTGAACCATGCTCGCCTCCTTCGACGATGACGGCAAAAGCGATGGAGCGTTTCTGACTGTCATTTGCAAACCCTGCGAACCAGGCATTTATGGGGCTTTCTGTTGAGCCTGTTTTGCCGTAGACTTTTACATCTCTTTCGGGGAAGTTTGCCGGTGCGAATATTTTTACCGCGGTTCCATCGGTTTCGTTTACAACCGCGTTCATACCATCGGATACAATGTCGAATGAGAGTGAGTTTGTATCCATGAATACAGGATTGTACGTTTCATTTTTTATTATTACAGGTTTTCTATAGATGCCCTTGTTTGCGATGATCGACATTGAGGCTGCTACCTGCAGAGGTGTAACACGCAGGCTGTATTGACCAATACCGAAAAGTCTTTTTCCTTTTGTTTCCAGGAAACCGATCTGGTCAAAACTTGTAACAATGTTTTTAGGTCTTTTGCTTGCGATGATGCCGTCAGCTTCGATGAGCTGTCTTGTGAAAGGAGTTTTTTCAATTGCTGATGGGGGCGACAGCAGGTGGTGGCCGTAGCCCAGGTCATATAACCATTTTTGCAGGGTTCTTGTTTCAATTTTGTCGGCCAGTCTTGAGAAGAAAATATTACAGCTTCCTTTGAGTGCGTTTCTTGGGTTGTTTTGCCATTGGTCGTCGTGACCTACCCAGTTATATTTTTTTTGTATCCAGCATCTTGGCCAACCGACAGGTGGCTCGTGAGCGGGACAGTGGATAATTGTATCGACTGTTATACAGGAAGTTTCAAACCCTGCGATCGCGATGAGCGGTTTTACGACCGAACCTGGTGGGTAGAGCGCGTTTATCGTACGGTTTGTTAGGGGGCGGTTTTTGTCGTTGAGTAACTGGCTGTAATTGGTTCTTATCGTGTTTAAGTCGTAAGTGGGAGTTGAGACCATAGCGAGTATTTCGCCTGTGTTTGTGTCAATAATTACAACCGATGTCGGGCTTTTGGCGTTTGGGTTATAGTTTATATCTGTGATGTATTGTTCGATTCTTTGCTGTAGTTCTATGTCTATGGTGAGGGTGACATCGGCGCCGAGCTGGCTTTGGGTGCGTCTGATGAGCTGTTTGTCGATGTCGTATAGTTCTTTGCCGCGTCGGCCTCGGAGGATCGGTTCGCAGACATATTCTATGCCTGGTCTTCTGCCGGAAAGGTCACCCGGTTTGTATGCTAAGAGTTTGTCGTCATCGAACAGGTCGGAATCGTTTTCCGGGCCAATCCAGCCGATTAGTTGGCAGGCTGTGGAGTTATAGTGGTAAATTCTCTGACTTGAGGGGACAATGTCGAGGCCTTGTTTGATGTTCATGAATTCGAGTTGAGCGGTGAAGATGTCGCTGTTGGTATTTAGCTCCAGCAACTTGTATGGTTTTTTCATTTCAGCGATGTCATTGACTTTGTTTGCGAGAATGAGTCTTTCAGTGAGATTGGGGTGAGTTTTTTCAAAGTCCCGGATTGCTATCGAAAATGGAACATCGATAATTGAGCCATATTTTTCTATGAGTTTTTTGTTGGGATTATTTCGTGCCCAGGCAAGAAAGTAACGCATGTTCCAGACTTTGTTATTTATTTTATCTATCTGTCGGCGGATATCCTGGCGACTTATCCTGAAGTGTGTGCATTTGGTTATTATATCCTGAGTTATCTGGGCTTTGCGTTGAAATTCTTGTTGCGTGTGGGCGATATCATCTTCGGTGGTTTGTTGTTTTTGTTTCAGTTGTGCGAGTTTTGCATCAATCAGCCTTTGATCCAGTGCTGAGCATAAATCGTAGCTGATATTCAGTTGGAATTTTGGGTTGCTTTCTGCGAGGACTAATCCGTTGCGGTCGAGAATTCGGCCTCGGATAGTTTTGAACTGTTTTGTTTTTGTTCTATGGAGTTTGAGTTTTGATATTTCATTCTGGAAAGTCGAAGCACTGATGAGCTGCATCTGGATGAGTCTTGCTATGGCGATTGCTGCCATAAGCAGAATCAGAGATATTAAAATTTTAACGCGTTTGCTGTACATATACCCTTCAGGATAATAAATTTCCGCGAATAAATCTATAACTTGTTATCTTTTGAAACTATGATGCTTAATTTTCATCCACCATGCGATCGGTAAAAATAAAAAAGGTCCGAGGATGCCGGAATAAACAGCAGGGGCAATTACCGAGGTATAAATATTTTCGGTGGTTATCTGTGATTTTATCATGATAAGAAAATGAGCTATGAAAGCAATTGCGATCGTTACTATAAATATCGTAACAGCCTGATGAGTCATTTTTTGAATTGCGACGGTACGGTTCAAATATGCCAGCAATGAGCCTGTCAGGCCGAAGCTTAAGGTTAGGGTTCCCATGCCGGGCCCAATGAGGTCGGCGGCTAAGCCTATTGAGAATGATGTAATTATCGCGTCTTTGCTGTCAGAAAAAACAGCAAAAAATACCATGAGGATAACAAGCAGGTTCGGATTTATCGGCATTGAATTAATCAGAGCTGTCTGCAGTATCGTAATAACAAGAATAAGTGCAGCAAACCTGAACCATCGCATCGTTATACTCCCGGTCACGGTTTAGGATTCATTATAATTATCGCAATGTCTCTGATGTTCTCGAAGTTGCAGGCGGGCGTTACTGTGATGTCCCAAAGGAGCGGGTACTCATCTAATCTTCGGCATTGTTTTATTTCGCCTATTTTTATTGGGATGTCAAGGACGCCAGGTTGTTTTGCAGCATATATTTTGTTGGCGGTTTCCACTTTGTTTTTTGCGGGAACAAGGTATATCTTCGCTTTATTGGAGCCTGTGCCTTTTAATATTGCTTTGATGTGTTTGCCGGAGTTCAGTGATATCAGTACGGGTATCGATGACGCGGGGTCGGTGATTAGTTTTACACGGGCGATTTTTTCGGAGATGACTGAGATTTTTCCGATGATGGAATTATCTGCCATGGCGAATTGGCCAATTTCAAGACCATTGTCTGAGCCTCTGTTTATGATAAGCTCATTGGTTAAATTATTCATATTAGAGTTTATTATTCCCGCGGGTACAAGGCTTGCGCCTTCGAGGGCGAATTTGTTATTGATGCCTTTGACCTTTTTGAGGTTTGAGAGGGACTCGACTTTTTGTCTTTCCTGGTAGAGCTGTTCTATTACATTATCGAGGTGATTTTGCAGTCGGTCGTATTCCTGCCGGCTTACGTTGTTTGTTAATGGTTTTGATTTGGTTGCTGTAAGCGGGGCGATACTTCTGCCTGCGGTTAAAGGCCAACGGAAAGTTCTCGCAAAGGCGAGTTGTAGTTTGTCTGTTATGGTTTCCGGGGAAAACAGGAGAATCAGCCCGCCGAGCAACAGCCAGGTAAAAAGCATCTTCCCTGATACATTAAATCTTCTCGCAGTCATTCTTCCAACTTCGGATATGTTTGTCCGGTATCTTTCATTAGCTGGTCAACAGCTAATTATTTATTATTCCCATCCGTAATCGCCATGGTCCAT
>JAGLTN010000386.1 GCA_023135255.1 Planctomycetota bacterium | reverse complement strand
CGAAGACCTTCTAAAATATGATGATATTGATGAGATTGTGATATCAAAACATATACATGGTGACAAGCAATTAAATCTGCTTATCTATCTATTATTAAAATTAAAAGTAAATGTTCTTTTTAGCCCTGCCATTTATGCAAAATTACTCTCTGAAAACTTAACAAAGGGAAATCCTATTGAATACCTGGCCACTTTCACAGGGCGGAAATCTGACCACGAGGAGTTCCTTATCAGAGCTTTTGATGTTATATTTAGTATCATAATGATGATTATATTGTTTCCTCTAATGCTTACCGTTGCAGCCATTATCAAATTTAATTCTTCCGGAACTGTCTTTTATAAACAACAAAGAATCGCAAAAGACGGAAAAACGTTTATGCTCTATAAGTTCAAGACAATGGCAAATAACGCTGAGATTGATACGGGCCCTATCTTGGCAGCTAAAGATGACCCCAGGACGACAAAGCTTGGAAGGATACTAAGACCGACACGTATAGACGAGCTTCCACAGCTATTTAATGTTATACTTGGTGACATGAGCCTTGTGGGGCCAAGACCAGAGAGACCTCATTTTGTCAAGCGACATAAAGTTTTAAGACAAATAAGATTAGCCGTCAAGCCGGGCCTTACCGGACTTGCTCAAATAAGAAATCTCTATGACCTGCCGCCAAAGCATAAGATAAAATATGATTACCTCTATATTCAAAAACGCTCACTTTTTCTGAATATCTATATCCTCTTGAAAACCATACCTGTCATATTCACAAAACAAGGATGGTAATCAACAAACCGCCGGTCACGTAATCGACAGAAAAGCAAAGATATGGATTTACATTGCGCCCTGCTTATAGCTTCTCCATTAGAATGCTATTTGAACCTCGTGCCCTAAAGACACATGCATATTAAGGCATTTTCAAACCATAGAAAACGATAATTTTCTTTTTCAAATCCCAGTGATTTAATATCAAAAATTCTCCTTCGACTTCCTCAGTATATCGCTGCATCTCTTCCGACTTCTTAAAGGTTTTCACGAAATACTTAGGGCTTGCTGAATAAAACTTAACTTCTTTGTTTACAAATAGATACATGCTGTTTATAATGTGCCAAGTAAATGGATTTTATTACAAATCAGTTAAAATGCTTGCACTTGGAGAACACGGATGTATCGAAAAGACGACACAAATCAGTTAAAGTTTGAAGATTTTTATCTGCCATTCGCCGGCAAACTCAGGAGCGATAACCGGTGGGTAATACTTTCAAAACAGATTCCCTGGGATCAGATTGAACAGGAGTATTCAGGTCAGTTCTCCAAAAACAAAGCTGGCTGTCCGGCCAAGTCAGCACGCATCGCACTGGGTTCACTTATTATCAAAGAACGCCTTGGCACAACAGATCGTGAGACGGTGCTGCAGATCGCAGAAAACCCTTACCTACAATACTTTCTTGGTTTTTCAGAGTACAAAGACCAAGTGCCTTTCGACCATTCACTGATGACACACTTTAGAAAACGTTTTAATAAAAACACACTTATAGAGATCAACGAGTCAATAGTTTGTAACGCTTTAGAGGGCGACGATAAGCCGCAAGATAAATCGTCTGTTGATACTAATATCGACCAGCCTTCAAACAAAGGTAAATTGATCGTTGATGCAACTTGTACGCCAGCAGACGTTGCGTATCCGACAGACTTGAATCTGCTCAATGAGGCCAGAGAGAAAAGCGAAGCGATGATCGACACAATGCACACTCCTTTGGTTGGCCAAAAACCTAAGCCACGTACATATCGTCAGAAGGGACGCAAAGATTATCTTGCGGTTGCCAAACAGAAAAGGCCCGGTTACAAGAAAGTCCGAAAGGCGATCGGCAAACAATTGCGTTATCTTAGGCGTAATCTGCAAAACATTGATATGATGGCTTGTAATGGCCTATTGGTATATTTGAGTAAAAGACAGTATCGCGATTTGCTGGTGATAAAAGAACTTTACCGTCAGCAACTGTGGATGTACGAAAATCATTCGCACAAAATAGCAGATCGTATTGTAAGTATTTCTCAGCCACACATCCGCCCTATAGTTCGAGGCAAAGCAAAAAGCAATGTTGAGTTTGGGGCAAAGGTGTCACTAAGCCTTATCGATGGTTTTAGCTTTGTAGACAGAATCGGCTGGAACAATTACAACGAATCAGGTGATCTGATTGAGCAGATCAAAAACTATCGTAAGCGTTTTGGTTTCTATCCCGAATCAGTCCATGCCGACCAGATATATCGCAACCGCGAGAATCGCCGATATTGCAAAGCCCATGACATAAGATTATCAGGCTTACCGCTTGGCAGACCGAAGAAAGTGACAGCCAAAAACGCAGAACAGTTAAAACAGCAAAAGCAACAGCTTCACCAGGATGAAGTTGACAGGATTGCGATTGAGGGCAAGTTTGGCCAAGGCAAACGCAGATTCAGCCTGGCCCGTATAATGGCTAAACTGGCCGGGACCTCGGAAACTGTGATTATGGTTGCGTTTATGGTGATGAATCTGGAGAAGATACTCTCCAGCGGTCTATATTTTTTGCTGCATATATGGCAGAAGCTCTTGGCTGTCCATCAAGAGTACTACAGTTACGCACAGAATTTACATTGGATGCAGAAAGTTGATATCTGTATACTGCAACATGAAAAACTAAATTGCTGAAAATGAATTATTCAGCAAGCCCTACTTATATCTTCAGGTTGTACTGAAAGATAATACAACTGTGTTGTCTTGGTATCGCTGTGGCCAGCCAGTTGTTGAACCACATGTATGGGGAGCCGCTTATCAGCTATCACTTTTTCAATGATCTCAGGCAAGCCCTATCCTTAATTTGAACCAAAGCAATACAAGGCCTTTGTATACAAGTAATTAAGTGCAATTGCAACTTTGGGGATAGCTGGATAAAGAAGCGGTTTTTCATTTTTTTGCCCTGTTTTCAGGAAAAATGCAATAAACCCCGCCCTTAATCCGTCCGAATATAGTACTGACTGGTCAGTTCTATCCAAGGAGGGGCTATCTGTATCCCCAGGGAACAACTATTTCCATAGATCAGGAACGGGCACATGGCTCATAACGACAAACAAAGACAGATTATGCTGGTGGTTGAAAAATTAGCCACCAATCGAAGATTCCATGAAATCACGTTAGACGAAGTTGCCGAGGCAGCAGGAGTTGGCAAAGGTACTATTTACCGCTACTTTGCGGATAAGGATGATTTGTTTTTTCAGGTGGCCACTTCCGGTTTCGAGGAACTTTGCAAATTATTGAAGCGAACGGTTCCATGCGAGACTTCGTTTACTGAGAAACTTTTGAATGCATGTAAACAAATAACCAAGTTTTTTACCGCCAGAAGGCAATTGCTGCAAATGATGCAAACCGAGGCAAACCTTGCTTGTTGGCGAAAAGGTAAGATTCGACAGCGTTGGCTGGACAAACGCAAAATGCTTGTCAATGCTCTTGCGGATATATTT
>JAGLTN010000385.1 GCA_023135255.1 Planctomycetota bacterium | reverse complement strand
CCGATGCAATATCGGTATCGCAAAAGCAGCCGTCTTGCCCGTACCCGTCTGGGCAAGCCCCATCACATCCTTACCGTCAAGAATAGGAGCAATTACCCGTTTCTGTATCTCCGTGGGCACGGTAAAACCCATTGCGTCAATCGCTGCCAAAATCTTAGGATGTATTTTAAATGCCGCTCTAAAACCCATTAAACTTCCAATCAATAAACAATTCTAAATTTCAAAATAAATTAGCCGTGTACTATAGCACAGCCCGGAGCAATAAGCACTCACCAAATTGAAAATCCTCAAATATCACCGCCTCGCCCCTGAAACTCGCATAATACACAATAAAATCTTATTACGTTATTTTGGCTAAAATCATAACAAAAGCTGTTTTACCTGTAAAGACTCAAAAGAATTGCAATGCCAAAGATGGTTATGACGACTCCTGATGCTTTTACTAACCAGAGGAAAGGTGCACTTTTAAATTTGTTGCCGAAGATCGCTGCAAAGCCGCAAAGCCCAACCCACCACGCAGACGAACCGACAAAAACTCCAGCAACCAGCGTCAACGCTGAGACCTTTGTTGCCCCGGTTATTCCCAATCCGGCGAATATTGCGACAAAAGCGAACGCCAGCACCGGGTTAAAAAACGTTACCACAAAAGCACTGCAGTAATCACTTAAATATCCTCGGCCTTTATGTACTTTCGCTGGCTGTCTTTTTTGCTGTCTGTAGATTTGCAATCCAAGAAAAACAAGGAATACCCCACCAAAAAATCGAAACCACATTTGCTGACTAACAAGAAAATCGGAAATGACAGTCAACCCAAACGCCACAATCGAGCTGTATATCAAATCTGCCGTTGCCGCGCCAAGGCCTGAAACAAAACCATTTAAGCTGCCCTTAACCAAAGTTCGCTCAATGCACAGCATCCCCACAGGTCCGACTGGCGTGGCAATCATTACCCCGGCAACAAATCCTTTGAAGAAAAAAATTAAATCCGCAAATTCCAAATTACACTCCATTTCAATACAACACTAAAGTGTCTGATCTTTCCAGTTCCACCACAGCAACTTTTCTTCGTCATGGTCGCTGTTAGAAGCAAAATAAACCGCGCATCTGAAAACGTATAGTACACATCTATCAACTCTATCAACTGGGCTTGCCTGGTAATCACAAAGCTTGCGATATAATCTTTCCGGGCTTTTATTTTTTAGCTGGGTGGTGGACGTTATGCCTATGTTGTACAGCATTTGCGAAAGCGACTTGCCTATGCCTGGTATCTGCTGGAGGTCTTTTATGGCTTGTTCCTTTTTGGCATCATTCATATTATTCGTCCTTTGATTCGGTTCCGGCTTTTTTGTCAGCCATATCAATATTCCAGATATACTTCTGTGTTCTGAAAACGATCAGGCACAGGAAAGCTATCGAGACTATAAATATTACGGGCAGCAGCTTTTCGATCCAGCCTGTTGAAAACTTTATCAGGATGCAGTTAAGAATAATGAAAGCTATTCTTATCTCAGTTGGGCCTGCGCCGAGGTAGGTTATCTTGAACTCGCCGGTAGCGGAAAAGGACAAAAAGGAGCTGACCATAAAGGCGCCGAATAAAGGCACCATCAGATAGAGTATGTGTCTGCTGGTCCCGTCAAGCAAAATCGCATAGCCGAGGAATATCGCCGACATGAATATAAAGTCGAGGAAATGATCCATAAAAAAGCCCCACTTGGGGATGCCCGTATCGCGATATCTGCCCAGCGAGCCATCAAAAGAATCAGTGAACCACTGCATGAAGAGCATTACTGACGACCCCCAAAGCCAATTCATATTTGCCCTTGCCAGCCAACCAAAAAGTACCAACCCCGCCGACCATATGATAGTCATCAAGGTCAGGTGGTAGCCCTCGATGGTTTTGGGGAATTTGGGGGTTAGCCAGTTGATGAATTTTTTCTCGATCTTTGCAAGTGGACTTTTCATTTCCAGCTTTTTGTCGCCTTTAAAGCTTTCCTTGCTCATGCTTTTCCCTTTTACGAAATTTTTGGTTTCTGACTCGCTGTTTAATCTAATCGCTCAAACCGCTATTATTACATTCTAACACTTTTT
>JAGLTN010000384.1 GCA_023135255.1 Planctomycetota bacterium | reverse complement strand
ATGCTCGGTAATCAGACAAGCATTAAAGGAATTGGTCTGACCCGTCAGGCTGTTCTCGTATGCCGGCGTCATGGTATCTCAATATGCAGAGTTTTCATCTGGTCAGGTTCTAATGTTCTTTGGTGTTCCAGGGTCTTTTCGAGTTTGTCTCTGCCGACTTTAATTGTATAGACACCTTTTTTGAATACCTTTGGCTGGAATGTGCTTCCCTTGATACGCAGGGTGTAAACGATTTCGCCGGTAGATTCGTCAATAACCTGAACAACGGGGTTGGTGACGTTTTTGAAATTAAGCCTGCCCAGCCAGGCAACTGCTTTTCTCGCATAGTTATCCGTTTGTGT
The DNA here is from genome assembly GCA_023135255.1 of Planctomycetota bacterium. Classification (GTDB taxonomy): domain Bacteria; phylum Planctomycetota; class Phycisphaerae; order Sedimentisphaerales; family Anaerobacaceae; genus JAGLTN01. The sequence continues at coordinate 1,683 of JAGLTN010000384.1, read as the reverse complement.
GATGGTCATCGGCCAGCCTGGATACTGCTTTGCCTTTGGGTCGTTTACATTTATATTTCGAGGCCAGCATTCGAAGGTGATGTCTCTTGTTTTCTTGTTAAACCGAACCACACCAAAGCCGGCAGCTCGGGTTGTGAGTTTTTTTCCGTCGTTAGGCTCTTTGGAAGGGTTGGCCGCCGCCCAGCATGTTACCTTATTACCGAATCCGTCAAGGCTTCGACCTGTGTAATCAGGCATACCGCCTTGACGATTTTCGCCCGGACTGACAGGGTCCCACCATCGCAGATAATAATTAGCGATCGAGGGTACGCAGAAAGAAAAGCAGGCGTCTTCCCAGTCGTCAATGCCGTGGTGGAAGATGGTAGCGATGTGCTGGTCGCCTGCGATATGTACGGCAAATGATTTACGCATCTCCGCTAATGCCTTGTTGCGTCCTGTTTGTGGCCACCCGTTAGAATCCATATCTCCGTGCAGACGCCCGCCGATTTTTCCGTGGATATGTGCTCCGCCGCAGAAGATCGTCTGGGATAGAATCGCTTTCATATCAGCTCCCTGCCAGTCCGTGCCCCACTGACGGACAAACTCCAGCTGTCTTTCCCCCAACAGAACAGCCCCGGGGACATCGACGGTTTTCGGGTCATAATTCGGGTCATTAATATGATCCGGGCGAGGGCCCATCTTCGGAACCAATCCCTGCGGGCCTGACTTGAATTTGCGATCTTCAAGAATCGCGAAACTGATTCTGCCAAGATTCATTGACGTATAATAAACACCGATGCCGCGCTGTACAGGCGTCGGATCGTAGGGGTCGGGCAGATGGCTCGTCTGTGCTCTTTCAACTTCCTTGACGTAATCGAGCGGTCTGAAATAACCACCATCGTGACCAGCATCTAAGTTAGATTTTTTTCCGCTTGCTCCCCAGAGATTGCCCTGGCCTACATCGTGGTCATCGGGGATAGTGATTGTCGGTCTGTTGCGAATTATTTCGCCGAAATCACGTCCGAACTTGAGCCAGTATGCATAATGATGAGTATGGTCGTAGACCTGGTCGCCGGAGAAAAAAAGCAGGTCGGGATTAATTTTTTTGATATTTTCGACGATGTCAGCTCTTGAAATATCGCCTCCGTGAACTGGATAAATGGAGTTTCCTGTGAAGACCGCAATGACGATGGTTTCCTTGTCGATGGGGTCCTTTCGAATAATGCCTGAATAATAAGCATCTTTGCCATGTGCGAGCCTGTATTCGATGTCTTTTGCAGAGTCCCAGTTTTCCACTCTCAAATGAGCGGTCCAGCCTTTAGTGATTACATCTGATTTGGCGATCTCTGCCCATTTCCCAGCCTTTTTGATTTCCAGGCGAACGACTTTTTCTTCAGCCTCCTTCAACGGGTACAACTGAGCAGTCATTTTCATTGTTTCGTTGTTGACGGTATATAACGCAAAGCAGATCACTTTATCCCGGGGAACATCCGGGATGTTGAGCAGATCACTACTTTGGGCGCCAAACGAACTTGAAAGCAAAACAACTGATAGATTTACGATTATCAAAAACAGCCCAAAATATTTCATCATTAATTATCTGCTCCTTATAACTGTGGTCTGGTTGACAGCCATTGTCTTGCGAAAATATTGAAATCGACCAGGTCAACTATTCCGTCACGGTTCAGGTCGGCATCCGGAATA
>JAGLTN010000383.1 GCA_023135255.1 Planctomycetota bacterium | reverse complement strand
ACCATTTTTAAACATATGCGGGCCTCGCTTGTCGGCGGGCATAGAAAGGATAAGCTGTCCTGCTGCTTTGATATTTTCAACTGCGGTCTTTGTATTCTTTATGAGTTCAACCCTATCGGCCTCACTGCCTTTGCCAGCAAGTATCTCAGGTGTTTTATATGCTGAAACAAGTGTGTAATAAATCGCAGGCACTTCAAGCTCAGCAACTTTCCACAATTTGATCTGAGTTTTTATCCTGCTTCGGTAAGGCTCAACTGAACCGGCCAATGCCTGATACAACTTGTTCCCAATTTTCTTGATATGTTTTTCTGTCACCAACGGCCTAAGCTGTTCAGCATGAACCTTCGTAAAAGCCTGATTACTTGGGAACCTCATATCATAATAACCATCATAGCCATCAGTCTGCATCGCAGTTGCGCAAAACTCATAGAGCATATCGAAATACTCTTCCATCTCAACTGCGCTTTGCCCATATAGGCCTTGGCAATATTCTTTTATATCAACGTCGTCACCTTTACCTCGCCAGAGACATTTGCCGAGCACATAATAGTTGACGCCATGGGCATATTCGCTGTAAACCTGAAACGCCAGTGAACCGATCCTGTCAGCACCACCTGCGCGGTAGACCTCAATGTCTTTTCCGATAACCGGATGAAGAGGCAGGGGCAATTGTCTAAAAAGTACGGGGTCGTGATAATATTCAAACACCTGCGCTTTTACAGGCATAACTTCGTATTGCTGCTCGAACCATTTAAAATACTGAGCATTAGCTTTGCCCTGGCCCATAACATTCTTATAACATCTCTCACGAGCAGCATAGAGCAGGTTCACCTTGTCACTGGCTTTAACTTTGGTAGGAACATATTCGATAGTCTCATGATAAGCGACATGAGAAAGGGTAGTCCCCTCGGGCAAATCTAATCTCTTAGCAACTTCGTTTAAAATCTTCACACCCTGCTCCGAGCAATTAAGCCCTTCGCATTTGGGACAACTGCACCACCCGCCGCCAGTCAAATCGTCAGGCCAAATATGAAGCACTTCAAAACGCGGCACATCCTCAAGTCTGACCCAATCCTTCAAAGAATTTTCCGCTATGATCTCAGCAGCTTTGTCATTTGATGGGCACATATTAAGTTTGGGAGTCCTTTTACCGTTTTCCATCCTGAAATACTCAGGGTGGTCTTTAAACAGATTGCGAGGCAGATAACCTGGCAAATAATGACCTCCCCATTCAAAAGCCATATCTCTTTTGATAAGTTCAGCTTTCATTCTAACTACAAAATCTTCAGGCATAACCCCGCCATGGAAAACAATGTTGTTATATTTATTCTTGGCCATATAATCGATCATAACAAGCAGGTCGTCGCTATATTCGATAACTGACATATCTACCGCTCGTGTACCTACCGCTGGTTCCGATCTGATATCAATGTCACCGGCTTCAATTTTTGCTATAGCGGGAATATATTCCTTAGCTTTGCCTGGCAGTGGGAAATAACAGCCTAGCTGTTTCAAATATTCGTAACAGCCATAAAGACATCCTCGCCAGCTACCGCCATTAATTTTCACAACATCAGCTTCAGCAAAAATATGATAACCGTCATGAGCCAGCGTATTATCGATGCCGAGCCTGACAGCCGCATTTTCTGCAGGTTTCGCTTCTTTGGCTACCTGGTAATCTGCACCTGTCATTTTATTCAAATAGTCCGCTAATTCACAAGCGGCAAATCCCATCGTGACATTATCGCCAAGAGGAACGGAAATAATGGTTTTGCTTTTCACAACTTTCGCTTGTTTTGCATTGACGCTGGCAAAAGCCAACATCGTTACTGATAGCAGCAGTGCAACTTTAAGTATTTTCATTTTCATATCCTGTAAAGATTATTCGGGGTTCTTAAGCTTCATCTGGAAAACTTTATTTCTGTCACAGGTGATCTGATCGTTCTCAAATCCTAACTCGGCAACCTGCAATACCGATCGGCTGCCCGGCTGTGGATAAGCGAAATAAAATATAAATGCTCTGTCGCCCTGAACGAGTACATCGGGGTGATGACCATGGCCTTTGTCTCCGTCTCTCTCGCCAGACTCGACAAGGATATTCGGGCAGTGAGTCCATTTATAACCATCACAACTTCGATAAATACCAATACCTTTCCAGGTGTCAATAGCTATCCAGTAGTAGCCTTTCCATTTAAATACGTTGGGAGCTTCGTGAGCAAAATCTGTCAGAACTGGTCCTGCGACCTTCCAGTTATACAGATCATCACTGTCAGCAGCATAAGTATAAGATTTATTAGCTTCATCTTTGTACCACATTCGCCATTTGTCACCAACCCTATACACACAAGCATCAATTACAGCGTTTGATGAGAGAGCGATTATGGATTCAAACTTCCAGTCCATTAAATTATCACTGGTATAGTGAATTATGTCCCTGTCACCTATCCAGCTTGCGCGGATGCCCGTCAGGTAACTAACATACATGTGATATTTACCCGCCCCGTAAACAACCTCCGGCGCCCAAAAAGTATTTCTCCCTTCTTCGAATTCAAGACCACGAGCAATCCCTCTGTAAACCCATGTTCTTCCGCCGTCACTTGAACTGCAAATACCCATATCTGAGCCATGCACCCATTTTGTGTCGGAGGTGTTAGCGATATTGGCGCGTCTGCCGGTATAAAAGATCCACCAGTTTTTTTCACCGCGATTATAAATTATACTCGGATCCGATGCTCCATCATAAACCGGATCTCTAAACAGAGGTGCTTTGGGGGTATAATCAGCGTTGATCTCCCCACAGCCCGACAAACTAAGACAAACCAGGATAATTACAGTAAAAATTAAAATTGACTTTTGCATGACAATATTCCTTTCGCAAGCTTAAATATAGAAGATCAGAACCTCAATAAAGTAACTTAACTTTAATACTGCGTCAAAGGTAAATAGTTCGCAATCTTTTACTTGAAAACTTATCCTTCTGCAAATACAATAAATATAATCAACAAAAATGATACTTTTTATGAGGCTAAAGCTATGAGGAAACTATCTCCTATCGTTCTGACTTTCACTCTGTTCCTGACTTTTTCCCTGATTACCGGCTGCAACAACCAAACAGCCTGGAACTACCCACAAACAAAAACCGTAAATGTCGTTAATGACTACCACGGCACCAAAGTCGCCGACCCATATCGCTGGCTTGAAGATTCGGATTCGAAAGAAACTTTAAGCTGGGTAAAAAAACAGAATAAGATAACCAGGAAATACATCGATTCCGTTAGCCAGAAAGAAAAAATAAAAAACATTATTACCAAAAGATGGAATTACCCGAAATACTCGGTGCCATTCAAAAAAGGTGGTTACTATTTTTACTGGCTCAATGACGGCCTGCAAAACCAGTCTGTGCTTTATATGAAAGAATCACTCGATGGCAAACCTCACGTTGTTATCAATCCAAACAAGCTCAGCAAAGACGGCACAGTCGCTATCAACAACATCGAAATAACTCAAGATGGCAAATTACTGGCCTACGCTTTAACACAATCAGGCTCAGACTTGCAAACAATTAAAGTCAGAGACATTAACACTAACAAAGACCTTGAAGATACGATACATTTCTGTCGGTTCACATCTATCGCCTGGAAAAAATACGAGTCAGGCTTTTTCTATAACAGATACCCTGACCCCAACGCCGTAGCAGAAGAAGACCGCTTTAATTACAATAAAGTTTATTTCCACAAACTCGGTACCAGGCAGATTCAGGATGAGTTAATTTACGAAGACCCAACGAACAAACTGCTCAGCTTTCCGCCAACGGTTTCAGAAGATGGTCAATATCTGATCCTTCACGTCTACCAAGGCACAGACCCCAAAAACCGCATATATTATAAAAAGCTGCGCAGCAAAGGCGCTTTCTTCAAATTGCTGGACAAAGCTGATGCCAGGTATGACTTCATCACAAACCTCGGCAGTAAATTCTATTTCCTGACAGATCTGGATGCACCAAGATTTAAGCTTATCGCAATCGATACAAAAAAACCAGGCGTAATCGAAGAAGTAATACCACAACAGGAAGATGTGATCGACGGCATCTCTTTTGTAAACAAAAATTTCATCGCAACAATTATGCACGACGTACATCATCTGCTTAAAGTTTACGACACCAATGGAAACTACCTCAAAGACATCCCCCTGCCCGCTATCGGCACAACAGGAGGCATCTCAGGCCACAAAGACGACCCGGAGATGTTCTTTGCTTTCGCATCGTATCTGTTCCCATATACAAGCTACAGATATGATTTCGATACCACCAAGGCAGAAGTTTACCAAAAGCCGGAGATTGATTTCGACTCGGATAAATACAAAACAACACAGGTATTTTACAAATCAAAAGACGGCACTAAAATACCCATGTACATCATAAGCAAAAAGGATGTAAAACTCGACACCAACAATCCGACTCTGCTTTACGGCTATGGCGGATTCAATATTTCGCTCAGACCTGGTTTTTCAATCAGGATAATAAGCTGGCTTGATCTGGGTGGTATTTATGCTGTTGCGAATCTCAGAGGTGGAAACGAATATGGCGAAGCATGGCATCAGCAGGGAATCCTCGGTAATAAACAGAACGTATTCGACGATTTTATCGCAGCAGCCCAGTATCTGATAGATAACAAATATACCTGTCCCGAAAAACTGGCTATACAGGGCGGTTCCAATGGAGGATTGCTGACCGCTGCCTGTTCTATCCAGCGCCCGGAACTGTTTGGAGCAGTTGCATGCCATGTTCCCGTAACCGACATGCTCAGATATCACAAATTCACCGTCGGCAGATACTGGGTAAGTGATTATGGCAATGCCGAAGAAGACCCGGAAGCTTTCAAATATTTGTATAAATACTCACCACTGCACAACGTGCCTGAAAATTATAACAATCCATCAATATTAGTGACATCGGCAGATACCGACGACAGGGTAGTCCCTGCTCATGCAAAAAAATTGGTGGCAGCCATGCAGGCAAAATCTACAGGGGAAAAGCCTATTCTGCTAAGAGTTGAAACTAAAGCTGGACATGGTCATGGTAAACCTACTTCAAAAAAGATCGACGAACTCACAGATGTGTTCGCTTTCTTGTATAAGAGTCTAAACATGGGAAATTAACCCGATAAAATCAAAATATCCTGACCAAAATCAGATTATTTTGCTATAAACATGTCACCTTGTTTATTTTTTTATTCATAAATTTAATAATATTACAAAAATAAATGAACGTCACAGAGGAAAATCTCGATATATAAGCAGTAGTAACAATAATTGGGATTGTAAATAACAAAGGCAAAATATGTTTAGTATAAAAACTGTGATGAAAACTAATGTCATAACAGTAAAAAAAGATGCACCAGTATATAACGCGATTGAATTGCTTTTGAATAATAATATAACCGGACTGCCTGTAGTGGACGATGACGATAATCTGGTAGGAATAATCACAGAAAAAGATGTTATTAAATTGCTGTACGCTAATATAGAAGAAGACTCAAAAGTTGAACAATTTATGACAAAAGACGTTGTCGTATTTGATGAAAGTGACAATTTGACTGATGTAACTGAGTGTTTTATTCGTAATCACTTCAGAAGAGTTCCAATTCTAAAAAATGGTAAAATTGTAGGTATTCTGAGCAAAAAAGACATAATCGCTTATATCTTGAAAATAAAAAAGGTGGGCAGCCTGGAAATGGCCCTTCAAAGCCATTTGACTTCAATCAGGCAATAAAAAATTAAAAAATATTTTCGAAAAAACGCGAAATTACCCAGATTCAACCGTAAATCAGCTTGTTTCGCAGCTTAACTTCTTATTTTACAAATGGTTACGGCACCACCCCCCTGCAAAACCTCAAAAAACCACCCTTCTTAACACCGCCTAAGTAGCCATTTACACATTTTGTAAACATATAGCAGTTGTTTAATCCAAAAAAACAAAAGCAAGGTCCTATAATCCTCTTGATTTTTTATATGAATATGATATACTCTTTTTTGCAGGAGAAGTAGGGCGTAGCCTTCTCTATAGAGAGTAGAGTAGGAGCGGAGTCCCTTGTGAGTGATGTTTTGAGTTTGTCAGATTGCTTGATGAGCACCGAAGGAAGATTGCGAAGAAGAAAAAATGAGAGACAATTTGGACAAAGAGTCAATGAAAGAGGTTCAATTCGACTCAACAAAGAAACCTCAAGCGGAGGCACTATATAGTGTTGTGCGCGGAATGTCTCACAATGCAGATTTCATAGGGCAATCCCCCGCTTTTAATTCAATTATCGAGATGATCGGTGCCATCGCAACGAGAAAGTGTTCGATTATAATCACAGGAGAAACCGGCGTTGGTAAGGAAATGGTTGCCCGTGAGATTCATGATGCCAGCGATCGAGCCAGGAAAGTTTTTATCCCTGTCGACTGTACTACACTGACAGGTCAGCTTTTTGAAAGTCAGCTCTTCGGTCATGCGAAAGGTGCCTTTACTGGTGCCTTAGATGACACGTTAGGTTTTTTCAGGGCTGCAGATGGCGGGACTATATTCCTTGATGAAATAAGCGAAATCCCTCTTGAACTCCAGGCAAAACTTTTGCGAGTTCTTCAGCAAAGTACCGTAACCCCTATAGGCTCAACAAAAAGCTACCCAATAGATGTAAGAGTCGTGTGTGCATCAAACTGCGATCTTAGAGAAATGGTGAATAATAAGAAATTCAGAGCGGATCTTTTTTACCGTTTGAATGTGGTAACTCTTGAAGTCCCCCCCTTGCGACAGCGTAAGGATGATATTTTGCCTTTAGCTAAACATTTTCTTGCTAACCAGGCGATATTTTACGGCGAATCAGAAAAAAAGTTGAGCAAACAAACCGAAGAGCTTTTGTTGAACTATTCTTGGCCAGGCAATGTTCGTGAACTTGCCAATGCTATCGAACGTGCTTATGTTCTTACTCAAGCCCAGCAGATCGAATCTTCAGCATTGCCTTTTGAAATAATAATAGCAGACACCCCTCAATATCCCAAACATGAAATGCCTACTCTTAATGAAGTCAAACGTAAGCTTGTCATACAAACACTTGAGTTCACCAAAGGGAGAAAGCTCGCTACCGCCAAAATACTTGGCATTGAAAGACGAAGTCTTAACAGGCTTATTGAAAAGCTCAATATTTCACTGTCGAATATCAACAAAAAAACTAAAAGCTGATTTCATCCGCTTCATTTTTTTAATTTTCCAACTGATTCTTTCAGCCAAAATACCAATCCCCTATTGATTTTTATTTGTAACAATTTCAGGTGACCATTATAGTCAGGTGCAACCATAATGGTCACTCGCTTTATAACCTCATGGTATATTAGTGCTTACAAAAAATGTCATAGAGCCTTGCCGACCAGATTAGTCACTATCCAAATTTTTTATAAAAACAAGCTTAAAAAAATAACTCAGCAGAAGTGCTTATTTTACAAGTACTTAAAATTTTTATTTTTCATTTTCTTATTCTGGCACAGCTATCGCTATATGTACTGGTGAAGTTATTAAAAAGTTAAGTAAGTTTTGGAATTAGAAATTGTAGGGTTGTGTAATGATAGTTCTTGTTCAGGCAAATATTTTGACAGTGGGCCTTGAAGGCAAAAACGAAATACTGAAAGAGTTACCAATCCGAATAATTTCAATGCAGTCAGGAAAGCAGGCTGCGAGTTCTTTGAAAAGTGAAAAAATTGACAGCGTGATCAGCAAGTGGGATCTGAAAGACATGGCGGACGGTCAGTTCATTAAAAGCCTACGGGCAGTTAAGCCTGACATCCCAACCATAGTTTTTGTAAAAGCTAATGACGTGCAGCAGGAAATAGATGCACGCAGTCTCGGCGTCTCGGCAGTTTTGACTGACGAAACCGATGACGAGCTTTTCAAACAGACGGTCGCTAACATTCTTGGTCTCAAGGGTGTTATCTCGATCGAGTCTATCAGTCCCACAAAAAGCAAAAGGTATAAAAAAGTTAGAAACTAAACCTTTATTAAATGCTTATTGTTGATCTTTCTGGAAGAGAGCGGTCATGGTTTGATAACCATGTTTATAATAGCTCGTGAAGAGTTTTCTTCCCCAAGCTGGGCTATAGGTTGTCGTAACGCAACGTTACAATTAAGGCGCCTATAAAGCCCGGCAGATCTTAGCACGATTTATGTCGTGATAATAATAAAATAAGCTTAAGAAGCTTAAAGATTCTTCTCTTCTCTTCTTCTTCGCTGGGTTTGCAATCTTTCTCTTAGTAGACCCAGCAATAAAAGCTGACGCGGTTAGATACCGCGATAACCATAGGAGGTTAAAGCTTAAAAACTCTCTCTCCTCTTCTTCGCTGGGTTTGCACTCTCTCTCTTAGTAGACCCAGCAACAAAAGCTGACGCGGTTAGATACCGCGATAACCATAGGAGGTTAAAGCTTAAAAACTCTCTCTCCTCTTCTTCGCTGGGTTTGCACTCTCTCTCTAGTAGACCCAGCAACAAAAGCTGACGCGGTTAGATACCGCGATAACCATAGGAGGTTAAGGCTTAAAAACTCTCTCTCCTCTTCTTCGCTGGATTTGCACTCTCTCTCTAAGTAGATCCAGCAAAAAATTAATCGCAACTTGGTGTTGTGTTAATTATAAATCTGGCCAAGGCAACCAGTTTTGGCCAACGCTGGACTCGAACCCGCAACAAAAAATTAAAAAAAAGGCAGGTTGTCAAGTCCAGTTTAAATATTCTCCGGCTTGCCGGTTAGATATAAAGTATTAAAAATTTGTCTCTCATTCTTCTTCGCTGGGTTGGCGACCTCTCACTCAAAGACCCAGCGTTGAGCTATTAATCTCAAAATTATTATCCTCATGAGTTTAATCTGGAAACATCGGTGATAATTCAGGATATTATTAAAAAACAAAAAGCGGCTTATCTTTAAGGATAGGCCGCTTTTTTAAAGGGTGAAAGAGGGGAATTGAACCCCCGACCCCTGGAACCACAATCCAGTGCTCTATCCAACTGAGCTACTTTCACCATAATTACGCAAATGAAGTCGAATGCGAATCAGCATTCTATTAGAATTTTTCTAAAAGTCAATAATTCTTAATTGTGTTTTCATTTTACAGGCAAAAACTTTGGCAATAGTGCAATAACAAGCCAGAAGACTATTGCTGCCAAACAGATAAAAAATACTGGTACTGCCCCAACGATCGCTATTAGCGGTATAGCTGATGCAGTCCAGAGACCTCCCCCCATAAAAGGTTCATGGATTAATTGCTTACAGGCAAACGCATCTGCTGCTTCTGTTTTATAATCGGGGTCGACAACGCGCAACAGCAAAAGCCCGGTTGCGGTAACACCCATAGATTGGCCCATTTCGACAATTGCTCTTTCAAACCAGCTGTCTTTAAAAAATCGTCTGGCCAAAAACAGCACACAAAAAACGTTCCATGCAATACCGGCAAATACGAGTAGCATCAACGGCAAAAGACCCGCAAGCACAACCTGCACTTTTATTGTCGCAATTGCAGCTATCACCAGAAAATCCAGTGAGCTGTTTTGTATCCTCCTTATCAGCCCCAGGTCAATTAAGTTGTGTTTGTCGAATCTGTCCTCAAAAAGCTGGACAATAAGACCGCCTATCATGCAAAGTGGGAAAAGCGGGAAGCCGCTAAGGAGTTTATGTTCAGACAGAAATGGCACGCCCACTTCGACCATCATTAGTAATTCTTTTATAAGATAGCCTATGCCGATGGCGATTGCTACCGCCACTATCTGGAGGCTGAATGCTTCGACTACGTCGCTGTTAACGGTTAACCTGCCTGCTGATGGTCTTTGGTCTACAGGAATTATCGCGATGCTGTCATCTTCTTCGATCTCGGATGGTGATTTGATATTTTGAATATGGCCTTTTCGCACAGCCCAGTTGATGAGGATCATGCCGACTATTATTGCAGAGACAATTCCAAATGTTGCACTGGTAAGGGCAAAATCTTTTCCAGCTGCCCAACCATGATGTTCAAACACTTCTGCCATTCCCGCTGCGGTTCCATGACCACCTTCAAACCCGACAGGCAATATGCCAGCAAACATCGCAGGGAGGTTCTTAAAAACCCATTTGCCTCCAATGATGAATACCCCGATTCCGACAACATATTGTCCCCAGGCAACGATTTGGCCATAAATAACCTGAGGCCTGGCAACTTTGAAAAGATGAGAGAATTTTGGTATCTTTACGCCGAGGAAAAGACATGCAAAAACTATATTAATTAAAAATCCGGGAATCCTGGACCATGGGTCAGTAAAAACTAATGTCTTTTGAGCGAATGTGCCATCGCCGACATAGTTGGAGATCAGATAGATAAGCTGAATCACACAAAGACCAACAAGACCTGCGACTACACAACTTGGAAGGTAGAGTTTTTGGAACAGCTTGACACGAACTCTTAATAAATGCCCCAAGCCTAAGAGCAGACAAAGCAGAATAAAAGAAACCATCTTATCTCTCCGGATTAATCAAAAAAGGTGCATCAGCTTTTGCTAACACACCTTTTAGTTTTACATAAATAATGATTTTTGTCAAATCACTTACTTATTTACAATCGCTGCCTGAGCCGCTGAGAGCCTTGCGATAGGCACTCTAAACGGTGAACATGAAACATAATTCAAACCAATTCTGTGGCAGAAATCAATACTGTTAGGATCACCGCCATGTTCGCCGCAGATACCAGTTTTAAGGCTCTTCCTGGTACTTCTACCAAGCTTAACACCCATCTCAACAAGCTTCCCAACACCGCTCTGATCGAGCTGTTGGAATGGGTCAGCTTTATAAATACCCTTCTTGACATAATCGCCGAGGAACTTACCAGCATCGTCACGGCTAAAGCCGCAAGCCATCTGAGTAAGATCATTAGTACCAAAGCTAAAGAACTGAGCCTGTGTAGCAATTTCATCTGCTGTCAGTGCAGCTCTTGGAACTTCGATCATTGTACCAACCATATAAGCGATCTTGTCGCCCTTTTCCTTGAATACCTTTTTGATCTCGTCTACGATCACATCTCTGACAATAGTGTACTCAGCGAGTGTTCCGATCAATGGTATCATAATCTCAGGCTTAACAACTTTACCTGCTTTTTTAACCTTAAGAGCGGCTTCGATGATAGCTCGGCCTTGCATACGAGCAATTGCAGGATAAGTAATTGAAAGTCTGCAACCACGGTGGCCAAGCATTGGGTTGAACTCATGAAGCTGAGCAACTTTAGCTTTTACTACAGCAGGTGTAACTTTCAGTATCTTAGCCATTTCAGCCTGACTTTTAGCATCCTGTGGCAGAAACTCATGCAGAGGAGGGTCCAGCAGACGAACAGTCACTGGCAGTCCAGCCATAGCGGTAAAGATACCTTCAAAGTCTTTTCTCTGATATGGGAGAAGTTTCTTGAGTGCACCTTCGAATTGTTTCTTAGCTACTGCATATGTTTTGTTGATAGCAGCAATTTCTTTCTTATCTGTTGCAACTTCGAGCTCAGCGAGCATCATAGCATAATCATCAGCAGCGAGGATCATTGAACGAACAGGCCAAATTCTTCCACCTTCAAAGAACATGTGCTCAGTTCTGCAAAGGCCGATACCTTCAGCACCGAAATCTCTTGCTCTTTTTGCATCGTCTGGAGTGTCAGCATTTGTTCTTACGCCAAGCTTACGAACGCCGTCACAGATCTTGAGGAATTTATTGAAGTCGCCACTGAGTTTTGGCTCAACTGTAGCAACTTTGCCAAGCATTACCTGACCAGCAGTACCATCAAGGCTGATCCAGTCGCCTTCTTTGATGAC
>JAGLTN010000382.1 GCA_023135255.1 Planctomycetota bacterium | reverse complement strand
AACGCTCCAAACGCGCTTGAATCTTATCACAAAGGTCTAATTCATCATTGGGTATCGTAAACTTCATTTTAATTATGTCCTGATACACTCTCATTTTTTTCAACTTAACAAGAGTTATACCATTTTTGATAGCTTCAGAACCAAGCTGCCAGTATGTAACTATAATGTGCAGCATTTTTGCCTGCTTTTGAACGGTCGAGAACATATCGATTTTATCGTAAGCATTCTGTTGAAGAAAAGCATTTTTAAATAACTTACATACTTCCAGAACAAACCTCTGAGTATCAGGCAACGCATCCGGGCCAACCAGCTTTACCACCTGCTGAAGGCGTACTTCCTTATGCAGCAGTCCCATTATTTCTAATCTGTCCAATTGCCACTGCGAGCTGACGTGCTCCTCCCACCATGAAGACATCTCACTAATATACTCGCTGTAACTGTCAAGCCAGGAAATTGAAGGATAATGTCGCGCATTAGCAAGGTTACGGTCAAGCGCCCAGAAACAGCGTATGAACCTCTTCGTATGCTGTGTTACCGGCTCCGAAAAATCACCGCCAGGCGGAGATACAGCCCCAATAATACTAACCGAACCTTCGCTCCCATTTAAATTTTCCATCATGCCCGCACGCTCATAAAAACTTGCGATCTTTGTCGGAAGGTACGCGGGAAAACCTTCTTCCGCCGGCATCTCTTCCATCCTTCCGGAAAGCTCACGAAGAGCCTCTGCCCAGCGTGACGTCGAATCTGCCATAACCGCAACGTGATAACCCTGGTCCCTGAAATACTCCGCCATTGTTATTCCGGTATAAATACTTGCCTCGCGCGCGGATACCGGCATATTAGATGTATTGGCAATCAGGATCGTACGCTCCATAAGAGAACGTCCGCTTCGTGGGTCTATCAACTGAGGAAATTCCGTAAGAACATCCGTTATCTCATTGCCCCGCTCGCCGCAGCCTATATATACGATAATATCAGCATCGCACCACTTAGCCACCGCCTGCTGAGTCATTGTCTTACCGGTACCAAACCCACCCGGAATCGCAACCGTCCCTCCCTTGGCAACAGGGAAAAGAGTATCAATAACCCTTTGACCTGTGATCAGCGGAATATCAAGAGCAAGTCTGTTTTTGGAAGGCCTTTGTATTCGAATAGGCCACTCATGCATAAGGAAAAGCTCTTTGTTTTCCAAGCCGTCCCTATTCAATATCGCAATAGGTTCCTCTACTGTATAATCTCCCTCAGGCATGATCGATTCGATTACGCCTTTATCCGCAGGGGAAACAAGTATCCTGTGAACAAAATTTTCTTTTTCCTGAACGCTGCCAAGAATCGCTCCAGCACCAACGGTATCACCCGCACGAACACAAGGAACAAAATGCCATTTCTTCTCTCTGTCCAAAGATGGAACTGATATCCCGCGACTAATATAAATATCAGACATTTCCCTGATCTTCTCAAGAGGCCTTTGGATACCGTCATATATATTGCCGATCATTCCAGGCCCTAACTCAACAGAAAGCTGCATACCAGCACCATAAATAGGGTCGTACGGAGCAATACCCGTAGTATCTTCATAAACCTGGATCACTGCACTATCTGCCTGGAGTTTAACTAGCTCACCCACAAGACGTTCTTCACCGACACGAACAAGCTCGAACATCTCTGCATCAGTAATCCCCATGGCCTCTATTACAGGTCCATTGACGCGTTTAACCTGGCCTATAATCCTGTCTTTCATAATCAATCTTCTCTATCATTGTTAAACAAATTGTCATCTAATAAATTTCTGATTATACGTTCTTGCCGCATAATTCGGGTTTTCATCTGGTTATTGTAAGCTGTTCGACCATCAGACGAGACAAGAACAACACCCTGGTCTTTCAAGGGCTGCGACTGCGACAACTCCAATTCAACCTGATTGTTATTATATGCCTGCACCTTGTCTTTGACATCCGAAATCAACTGCTCGTCTATAAGCTGCCTTTCCCGCTGCGATGCATTGATCTCAGCCGACTCTGCGCCAAGACCGATAGCTGCCTCAGTTAACCAGTCTATAAGAAAATCACGATAGGCCTCTGCCGCCATCTGCGCTTCTATCTTTTTCTCCACCCGATTAATAATTTCCTTAACGACCTCATTTCTGACTTTCAACTTTCGGCGTTTAACCTCAAGACCGACACTTGATGTGATTTTCCTTTTTACAATTTCTGCCTTTTCCTGAGCCTGCTTGCGAGCATCATTCAATATAGACTCGATCCTCTTCTCAGCATATATTTTTTTCTCAGCTATCTGCTTTTTGGCATCATCAATGATCTGCTGTTTTTCAGCCCGAATATCAGCCTCGATACCGGACAGCAGTTCTTGTTTACCATTTTCCAACGATTCCATAGATCAATGCTTTCTTTGAATCTCTTTTTTTAAAAAAAACAATATCAAAGTTTAATTCCAATAGCTGTATTCACCATCTCTTTAATTCCAGGCCTGTCGGGTTTGCCTCCATGCCTGTCGGGGATTTCCACAACTAACGGAAAACTCTCTGCAAACAAATACTTGTCAACAACGCTGCGCATCATATCCGCAACACGCTCGGTCACTATCACAATACCGGTTTGGCGATCTTCAATTACAGACCGAAACGCTCGGCGTGCTTCATCGGGCGTTGTAGCGACCTTACCGGTCACACCTACGATCCCGAAACCAAGAACCGTTTCTTCATCGCCTATGATAACATATTTCATTTTGGCACTATACCTTACCGAGTATCATCAAAGCCGTTATAAATCCAAATACAACAATACCCTCTGCAAGAGCGACAAAGATCAATGCCTGTCCTGCGATCTGAGGTTTTTCCGCAATCGCGCCCATAGCTGCGGCACCTACATGTGATATCGCGATACCAGCTCCTATCGCACCAAGACCAAAGGCTACAGAAGCAGCGATAAGAGCAAATTTCAATCCTTCAACTTCAACGCTTGTCAGTTTTGCGTCAGTCGTAACACTACCGTCGTCACTCGATGCCTCTGCAAAAGCATTCGTACAGAATACCGATCCGATAATAGCCATCACTGCACAAAGCACAATAACACTCAATTTAATTTGAGTTTTCAGTTTCTCTTCTGGTCTATCCACAGTTTCACTTCCTTTCTTATTTTAATTCTTACTGTTTAATGATATTGGTGTATACAATTCACCCGTTCCATGAAAGAACTTCGTGAAAAATTCATAGTAACTGAGCCTTAAAGCCTGGATTCCCGCCGTCAGCCCTTCCAGGCCAATAACAAGAATATTTCCAAGCACTAAAATCGCTATAGATCCGATCCCTGAGGTCATCTCAGCAAGTGAGAAAAAAGACATCATCAGGCAAACATGAGCAATGCCAAGCCCGGCGACTCGCATAAAAGACAATGTGTTAGAAAGATAACCGCTGAATATTTCTAAAAGTTCAACGACCCAACACATCAAAAAATTCATTATCATAATAGGCCCAAACTTCTCGCCAGGTTGTCTGTGTTTAAAAAAGTGGTAAGGCTCCTTTATGAAAAGCAATATCGAAGGCACACCAACAAGCAAAAACAAAACGTTGCCACCAGGAAACATCTTATAGCCATGCAATACATAATAAAATGCGATATATGTTC
Organism: Planctomycetota bacterium; assembly: GCA_023135255.1. GTDB lineage: Bacteria > Planctomycetota > Phycisphaerae > Sedimentisphaerales > Anaerobacaceae > JAGLTN01. Next base: position 5,887 of record JAGLTN010000382.1, on the reverse strand, counting down.
CGCCTCCATAGATCCATCCGCCGAAAATCCCCCCCTTATCAAAGAACAGCTCACTCCATTTTCTGCTGCGGATCATATTGACCCAGTTAAAGAGCAATCCTAAAGTAATAACCATAATACCAAAATATATTGTGATTGCCAAAATACTATAAACATCTTTGATCATGGAGCTTCCACTACTATGGCCTGCCACAACCCCATGGAAATCAAACCAGATCGGTTTGAAAATAGTCATACCAAAAAATGATCCGAAAAGCCCGCCGAAAACAACTGAAGAAAAACCACACCACACAATAAGCCAGCTTAGATTATACATACCTCTCTTCTGCTGGTTATTGCGTAAAGAATACGCACTCAGAAAACCCAACATCACTAAAACCAACCCCTGCCCGATATCAGCGAACATCAGCCCGAACATAGAAAGATAAACAGGCATCACAAAAGCAGTCGGATCGATCGTGCCGTACTTTGGAATACCGAAATTACTAACCAGCATCTGGAAAGGCTCAAGAAACTTCGGGTTTTTCAGCTGAACCGGAACGCCGTCACCAATTGTTGTCTTACTGCCGGCACCGTTGAATTCCAGATAACAATGCCCCTGGCAAGCCTCCGTAATCACCTTCGTCAACTGCGCTTTCCTGGATACCGGCAGCCAACCCGTAAAAACAATCGTCCGGGAAGACGGTTCAAAATTAATCTGAATCCTGTTAAACAGTTCACTCACCCACAGGTTAACCCACGTCGCTTGCAGGCGTTCTACTTCAGACTTAATTATATTTTTCGCTTTAGTTTCGAGTTCTTTCTGTTCGACACTTAACTTTTCCAGCTTTGTCGATATTTCCTCGAAAACATTCTTGTTAACCGAATGCATCTGGTTTGACAATTCAACTTCACTCCAGCCTGCCTTTGCGAGCACCTTGTTAATTTCAGACTTGTCTCTCTTCATCGAGATCAAAAAACGATGAGCCATATCACCATCGATCGCCACCGCTGCGGAAAAAGACAGAAAATCTTTCAAACCGTTTTCAAGCTGTTTCAGATTAGATGCCGGCAGTTTTCCGATCTGCATCGAAATCAGTGCGCTTTTTGATGCCAGCTTTAAATCTGAAAAATCCCTTCCGTAAAGCTCCATCTGACGCTTAATATCCTCAAGCTTTAGTATCTCCTGATGTATTACTCTCTGTTTGTCACGCACCCCTTCTCGCTGTGCTGCGATTTGGTTAAGAAGATTATCTTCCTTTTTAATGTCAACACTAACACGATTGTTAATATCCGCATCTTCAGGAACCGAAGGAATAATACCAGCGGTATGAAGAAAACCTTCGATACGTTTTCTTAACTCAGATACCTCCGCCAAACGATCCTGATCAGCTGACGCACCATCCGGGCTTTTACTTTCGTACTCTGAAGTTTTTACGAACTGCATGCACCCTTCGCGAAGCAACGCTTCTGTCAATCGCTGAGAATCCCTTCCCAATGCAACACCAAACAACTGTACCATTTCCGTGGTAAACATCATATCATGCTCTCGATTCGTTCCTGTTCAATACCATATTGTTTCGCGTTTAAAATCATCCTGATTTTTTTCAACTCTTCCTGCTTTAATATAAAATATGAAAATATAATTCCTATTGTAAACGGATAACCGGCAAGAATCTTTTGAACTTCGTGTTTAGTTATCCCCTGGAGCATCTGGCGAATAAGAAGCAGCCGGGAAACATTATCAGAAGTCTCAGAGCCAAGCAATGCTGACAAACCGGGATACTTGGTTTTGATCAAACCCTGAAGTATATATTCAACATTATGCGCACTATACAATTGCCCTATCATATCTTTTTTTAGATTTAAACCACCAGGTACAATAGTAGCCATAACTTCATCAAGCCCCAGACCATAAAAGCTCTTCAACCTGATAATCCAGTTTATATTCTGCAGATCGATCTCAACTCCTGTCAGCCTGACCGCAATGTCACGATCTTTTTTATCCAGCTTATTAATACACTTGATAAGATTATCATAGTAAAAATGGTCAAACGCGATCTCCATCCGATAAAGGGACCCCCTTGACTCAACGGTATGGTAATATTTTTTGATTATTTGACAATAAGGCGTCCCTTCACAAACACCGACTATCTCGTCAAAGCTGTCAGCATTAACAATAATATCGATCGGTATATCGTGAATGATACGATCATACAATACATAATGCACGCCGGCATCTATCGACCGCTTACGTATTTTTCTGTCAAAATAAAGTCTGATAGCATTTTTAAGATTGTCAACCTCGAACTGATAAAGCAACGCCTCGATAAGCTCAGCAGAACTGCCACTAAGATACTTCCGGACATCTCTATAAATCTCAATTTCATCTTTCAACAGCTCAAGCTCTGCCTGTTTTATATCACCTGTACTTGAGTACACTTCCTCAAGGTCTGCAAAAGAAGTATCCCGCAGAGCTGCCAGCGCTTCTTCAAGGCCGTGGGATTTAGCCAATTCGTGAAATAATTCATCAGGCAGGATCTTACTTATTCGCCCGCGAAGCTTTGCGTTAATGAACGAGTATTTTGACAATGCTCCTGCCATCAATCAGATTCCCTTTCACCGCCACCACTCAAAACGATACCTGCGATATCATCGATCAGCCCGTCTATTTTACCCGCATTTTCGCTTAAAAAAGCCTCTTTCCCCTGCTCAGCATCCCTAAGCTTTTCTTCCCGGTAACGCTCAGCCTCTGTTTTTGCGTCCTCAACCGTCGATTGTATAAGCTCTCTGGCCTGGATATTGGCACTATTAACCCGCTCAGCCACCTCTTTTTCAGCAGCCAAACGCATTTCAGAAGCCTCATTTCGTGCCTGTTTGAGTTCTAAGCCAACTTTTTCTTCAACTTCAAGCACTTCTTCGATTATCTTCTTCATTAAACGTACCTTAATATAGAAGAAATAATAAAATTAATATCCTCGCAAGTATACAGAATATCCCAGACTTGTCCAGAGACCTAATCTTTTTTCTTATAAACCCGAACATAATCAACTTCGAACGCGCAAGGAAGCTGATTGTCATCTATCGGATCTCCCCAATAATGTAATCCGCTGCCTAAGATTAAATACAATGGGCTCTTGGGAACTCGCTTATCAAATCCAGGCCCCGGGTCATAATGCGTATAAAAAACGTAGTCATCAACGCAAAACCTCAGCTCGTTCGGCTCCCATTCAAGAGCATATATGTGAAATTCTTCCGCAAAATCAGGGACATTGCATGTCTTGCGACCAAGCGAGATGTGTTCCTCACCATAGCCGTTCCACTGAATATTACAACCTATCACTCCATTTGGCTCATCCCCGCGAACATCAATATATTCCTGTATATCGATCTCCGCTCCCGGATACCACGTATTAGCGTCATAAGCCATCAGCCAGAACGCGCCCCACCCTGCCGGAACATCAGGTATTCTGCACCTCGCCTCAAATCTACCATAAGCCTGATCAAACTTATACGCAGACCGTATCTCACCACCGCAATACTCCTTATACCCCGTCGGGTCCTGCCAGCCCTGCTTAACAACCATCAAATTCAAAACTCCATTTTCAAAAACCAGCAAATTAGGATCAGGCGGATGAGCAACCTGAATTTCTTCTTTCCACGTACTCCAACTGCCGATCGTCCATTTGAGCGGATCAATTTCAGGGCCGTCAAATTCGTCTTGAAAAGTTAGCTCCCAGCCCTCTCTTTGCAGATTAGGATCAACTGGCTCGTATGCATCCGCAAAAACACTATAATCCCGAAAATTCACATTCCCATCTTCATCAGCATCCGCCAAAGCATAATCACCCTCAAGCCACAAATCCGCAAGGATAGACAAATCAAAACCATCGACAAACAAATCCATATTAAAATCAGCCGCATAAGCATCATTGTAATACGCCCGCTTGATCTCAGCCTGACTCAGCACCCGATCATAAATCCGAAAATCCCTTAGCCAGCCCGACCACTGGTGCCAATTCGATTCAACCCCGCAAATCGCAAAACTCTCCACCCCCGCAATACTACCATTCAAAGGCTCACCACTCGAATTAGTCACACCCCGCGACCGCCTCTCAGCATCAATAAATATTTGCATTAAAGGCCGAGAAGTATCCTTCGTTAAAACATAATAATGCCACTGCCCCATACCAACATACGACTGATAGTTAGCATCATCAACATGCCAGATAGACGTATTATCATTATTTAGCCCGCACTTCCAAACTATCTGCCCTTCCTGAGCCGGAAAATCCAAACCAAGCAATAAATTACCCTGCCCATCTCGCCCCGTAAAAAGCCGATTCCTGCCCATCCGATTCAGCACATCATCTTTAGCCCAAAAAGTTATTGTAATCTCATCATCAATATTTGAAAAAAGAGAACCGATCTGGTTAGGCTCGAAAACAACTCCGCTGACCCCATTATTTTCACCAGTAAGATAGATCCCACCATCCTGCCAACTATTACCACTTCCAACTGCCCCGTCAACTGCGCCAACACAATCCTCCGCGATTACACCAGCCGTCTCATCCAGCCGCCACCGCACAACCATAGGCGAATAATCCGCCCCCACCGCAAACCCAGTGATCAAAAACACCAACCATAAAATCAAACTACCCTTAAACACCCAAACCTCACAAAGAATAATATCATAGACACAAACCACCCCCATTATACCAAATCCAACCCCCCTATTGATATTTTTTTTAGCCCCGCCCCCTTTTTGTCATTCCCGCCACCACTCAAACAAAAAAAGACCCGCCGGAAAAATCCCAGCAGGCCTTAAAAAAACAAAAACCAATATAAAAACTAATTGTCTATTCTGCCAAAGCGTGACCAATCCTTAGCCGGACAATAAAGAAAATTAACCCTTCCTTTGATAGTTGCTATTGGAATTGGCCCAAATTGCCTGCTGTCCTTGGCTTGATTGCGATTGTCACATAAAACAAAACAATGATTTGCTGGGATTGTTATTTTAGCGAAGTCTTGCGACGGCTCATCGTTAGACTGTTTTTCTATGAAGATTTTATATTTAGCGTTGCCATTGACCTCATAAAAAACATCTCCTTCTAAAGGCTTCCCACTACTTTCAATTCTTATCTTATCCAGCACAGACTGGGGAAGCTTTTGCCTTTCAAGTTTTTTATCATTGATATAAAGCTGGTTATCTTTAATTTCCACACTGTCACCAGCAATAGCGACTACTCTTTTTGAAAAATTTATTTGCCTATTGTCAGGATCAGAGAAAACCACAAAGTCACCTCTTTTAGGATCGCTGTTTTTATATGCAAGTTTGTTGGCCATAATTCTGTCACCAGGTACTACAGTAGGATAGTTAGCAACGCCAACACATCGAAATGCTTCAGCAATATTGTCCCTGACATTTAAAGCCATTTCAACTGCGCTGGAGGTACTCATCAAAATCAAAATTACGTATATATACCACCTGTTGTATTCCTTGAGTATGTAGCTTGGGGATGTGTGTTTGGCAGTATACCATGAGTCAATCACCGCAATAAGCTCAATTAAAAGGCTCAAAAACAGTGTGACAACTATAACTAACATTTGAATAGGCGATTGATCAAATAATAATGCGCCGAAAAAAACCGGTATAAGAATGCCTGATAGAAACGCCAAGACCAAACCTTTTGTAAATCTTCCGCAATATATGTGCCCCAATCCAGGCATAATCAGGGAAAGCACCAGTGCTGTGGATGGTTTTCTTCTGTTTTTTTTATCTGCCACTGTATCAGTCATTTTAAACCTCCTTAACATGGCCTAAGAAACATAGAAATAATAAATGCTATTCTGGCTAAACCCAACAATCCACCAGAAACAAATAATGCAAGCCTTGCAAATGGGTTGG
>JAGLTN010000381.1 GCA_023135255.1 Planctomycetota bacterium | reverse complement strand
TACCATTCATGGTAATAAATTTCCGCGAATAAATCCATAACTTCTTATCTTTGAGTTATTTACCCGCGGATAAAGCGAAAAATTTAATTGGGATTAGTATAACTTACTTTTCATTGCATCCTGAAAGACCATGATTTTGTTCGCCCATTTTTGGGCTTCGAGCAATTCTACCTGCCCGCTTTGAACAAGCCTTGCAAGGTGGTTTTCAAAAGTTATCATATTTTCATCGGGCTTATCTTTGGTTTTTGTTTGCAGCTGCGAATATATCTGTTCGATTTTTCCGGTTCTGATAAGGTTGGCGCATGCGTAATTGTTGTTCAATATTTCCATCGCTACAAGCCTGCCTTGATGGTCTTTTTTGGGGATAAGTTTCTGGCTTATTACATAAGCCAACCCCAGCGAAAGCTGATTGCGTACTTCAGCCTGTCTTTGGGACGGGTAATAATCCAGGATTCTCGAGATAGAACCGACGGTGTCCCTTGTGTGCAGAGTTGAAAACACCAAATGCCCAGTTTCCGCTGCCATCAGTGTCATTGAGATTGTTTCCGGGTCCCTCATTTCGCCGACAAAAATGACATCAGGGTCCTCTCTGAGCAGTGCTCTTAACCCGTCGACAAATGAATGAACATCTTTTCCGACCTCTCTTTGTGAGATCATCGCATTTCGTTGTGGGAAAAGATATTCCACCGGATCCTCGATAGTTATTATTCTGCAAGCTCTTTTTTTACTTATAGCACTTACCATTGAAGAGATAGTTGTTGATTTACCCGCACCGGTGATACCTGTCAGTAGAACCAGACCTTGCTTCAATTCTATAATAGTTTCCCACACATTATTTGGGAAGCCGATAGTTTCTAAAAGCGGTATTTCCATTGAGAGTGCTCTTATAGCAGCGCAAATACCGTCGTTTTCTTTGAAAACATTGATTCTGAACTGCAAGTTGCCGCTTCTGTATGAGCAGTCAACGCTGTAGTTCTTATTGAGCCTTTCAAGATTTGCTTTACTTAGCAGGGGGTAGATTAGCTGCTTAGCTGTTTCTGTAGTTACCATTAACCCTTTTAGTTTTACAAGCTCACCATCGATGCGATAAGCAGGGGCGGTGCCGACTTTTATATGCAGATCTGATACTCGCATCGCTCCTTTTTCTTCAAAGTACCGGAGCATGTCGATTATGCTTAGATTGCCAAGGTTCTCTGTTGGATATACTTTCTCGTGTGCATCATATATTTGGCTCATAAGCGGTTTTCTCCCAGATTTTTTATTAATATGACAGCATTATACTATTATATATCGCTGAAAACCAGCATAATTTGTTCACGGAGATAACAATCAATTATTTTTGCCAGTCTTGGAGATTTTTAGCGAGGATTTCGACGCTTCTTTTCTGCATAATGTGGTCGATGATCGGCTGAGGGATTTTAAGATTTTTCATTGCTTTTTCTGCTCTTTCCCAGAGCTTGTCATATTTAGCTTTAGTTTCTGCTAAATATAAGTCGGTTACAATGTCAGCGAGTTTGCCGAGCATTATGTTATTTAAATTAGCATAATAACGATTTATAACACCTTTTTGATAGTTTGAGTGTTCTTTTGCACACATAAAATTCCTTTTAAATAGTTTTATAAGTCTGAAAATGATATTATTATCGGATTATCCAATATACCCTTCAGGGTAAGAAATTTCCGCGAATAAATCCATAACTTCTTATTTTTAAGTTATTTACCCGCGGATAAACAAAAAAATTCAATTGAGATCAATATAAATCAAGTTATCAGTATTATTAAAGCGGTTTTTTACTGGCTTTGAATAGATAAGTAGCTATAATCTGCGAAAAGTGTTCTATGGAAAGATAAGCTGCCATAAAAATAACGGAATATAAAGCTATGCGCAAAAAACTATTTTCTATCATATTAGTATTAGTTTTACTTCTTATTTCAACATTGTTTGCCATTGATAGCGGAAAGGCTCGCCTGTTTGTCGGCAATGATGCCCACATGACAGCTGGTAAGTTTACGAGCTATCAGAGCAGTACTGTTGGTCATGAGCTTGTATTTGAAGAGGGCTTTGATCTTGCTATCGGTGGAAATCGGTATACTTGTGATAATTCGGTGGTATTTCTGGAAAGTTTCGTTTCCGAATCCGGCGCAAGGCAGCGTGTCGATTACAAAGCCAAGATTTATCTTGAAGGAAATGTCTCGTCAAAGCACTCAAAAGGTTCCAGGATCGTTACAATAAAAGAGGTCGTAATTGACCAAGGGCAGTCTGTTTTATTGGAATTTAATATTACCGGTGAAGTGTTTGTGACTGCTGACGTGAGAGCAGAAGCTGATATTCGACAGACCGTTCTATACAAAAGAGCGGTAAAGGCCGACACATCTGTTTCCTGGGGGCCGAATTTTATAGTTCAATCGCAGGCGGTTGTCCCGAAACTTTCAGATATCACGGTCGATGATGATGGAATAATCCAACTTGCCAAGGCTAAAAAACCTAAAGCAGGTAAATTTGTAGCTGAAAGTAAAAAAACAACCGCAGAAGCAACAGACGTTGCGCCCGGGACAGACGTTGCGCCCGGAGAAGAAGTATTTATTGCAGGTGCAGAGGAAGGCCGGGAAAAAGTTGACTCCGGCGTTGCCGTCAAAACTAAAGTCGGCAAAACTAAAGTTGGCAAAGGCTCACTCGTTGTTGAAAACGCAACAGCAGCGGAACAGCAATTTATTGACGAGCAGGGGTTTCAATCTGTCGGCCCCACAGTTAAAGTTCAGCCGGAAGACAAAGAGCCTGAATTCAGATATCCGGTGAGAATATTTCCTGTAGGTGACCAGAAATGGGAAATGGATAGTATCGTCGGACCTGACGGTGTGAATATCGCAACTATCACCCAGAGATTTTACCTTTCTCAAAAACGTGATGAGAAGGGCAACCTGTTGGAAATGCAGGCTGACAAGGCGGTTATTTATTACTCTGGACAGGGTTTGAAAGTAGAGAAGAATGAATCCGAGGAAGATATACTGGCCACGGGGCCTATCGATGCAATTTACCTGGCTGGTGATGTTATACTCACAGAAGGTCAGCGTATTATTCGTACCGATGAGATGTACTATGATT
>JAGLTN010000380.1 GCA_023135255.1 Planctomycetota bacterium | reverse complement strand
AGAAGTTATGGATTTATTCGCGGAAATTTATTACCATCAATGGTATAATTACATTCAGGATTACAATGTGGAATTATTTTTAAGGGCCAGGCTGCTTTAAAGGATTTGCGTTGGCAAAGAAAATTCAAAAAATTTATACCGTCAGTCAGTTGACAACCCGGATTAAGATAATCCTTGAGGAAAATCTTGAGCCAAGGCTCTCTGTCGTTGGAGAGATAACCGATATGAAGCTCCAGTTAAGCGGACACTGTTATTTTTCACTCAAAGACCGAAACTCCAAGCTGCCGTGCGTTATGTGGGCAAGTAAGTTTAACAAGCTAAAATTCGCCCCTGAAAATGGTCTGGAGATAACTACTCGAGGCCATATTGATATTTATCCGCCTCATGGCAAATACCAGTTTATCGCCGATTCGATGAACCCTGCAGGTGTGGGTGATCTTCAGCTGGCCTTTGAGCAAATGGTTAAAAAACTTCAAGCCCAGGGCTTGTTTGATGATGAGCATAAAAAACCGCTGCCCAAGTATCCGGAGAAAATCGGTATCCTGACCAGTCCAACCGGCGCCGCTGTCGGTGATATTGCTGACAGCATTTTCAATCGTTGGTCTTGCGCTGAGCTTTATTTATACCCCGTACCGGTCCAGGGCGAGGGGGCCGCGGAAAAAATAGCGTTAGCGATCAACGATCTGAACCGAAGAAACGACAAGCTGAAACTTGATGTTCTGATTGTCGGCAGAGGAGGAGGCTCTTTGGAAGACCTCTGGGCGTTTAACGAGGAAATCGTAGCCCGTGCCATATTCAATTCAAAGATACCGATCATCAGCGCTGTCGGCCATGAAATAGACACTACCATCGCTGACCTCGTTGCAGACAAGCGCGCTTCAACGCCAACCAAAGCTGGCGTAACAGTCGTCCCTGATATGGCTGATATCCTGACCCAGCTGCAATCGATGCAGAACCGGCTCACAGGCGATTTAAATTATAAATTCCAATCCGCAAATCAATCTCTGCAAACGATATTAGCCTCAGCGGTATTTCGTGACCCGCTTGGTCCGATACTTTATGCAACACAAACCGTTGACGAACTAACCAGCAGACTTGAGGATAGCGCGAAAAACAATATCAATCGACTAAAGAATCGGATAAGCGGCTTTTATGAGAACATCAACAAAATAGAGCCTCACCGATTATTAGGCAAAAACGCCTTAAAGCTTAATGAACTTTCAACCAGAGCTGAAACAGCACTAAAAAAGCTGATAAATAAAAAACAGATGCAAACAGAAACAGCTTCAGCTAAACTTAGTGCATTGAATCCGAAATCGGTTTTAAAACGTGGCTACTCAATCACCACACTAAAGAAAACCTCTCAGCTATTAAGGGGTTTAGATAAAATAGACCTCGGCGATGTGCTGATAACAGAGCTGGCAGACGAAAATTTAGTTGAAAGCAAAGTCATAAACAAGCAAAATAAGAATAAATAAATACAGGAACATGCAAATGGCAGAGAATGGACAAAAAGACGTAAATGAGCTGAGCTTTGAAGAAACGATTAGCCAGTTAACCGGAATCGTCAGTCAAATTGAGCAGGGTCAGATACCACTGCAGGAAAGTATAGAAAAATACGAACGTGGTATGACCTTAATAAAGCATTGCAGGAGCATTTTGACACAGGCTGAGAAGAAAATTGAAGAAATTTCCGCTCCAAAGCAAAATTCTGCAAAAAACAGTAGTGAAAAGTAATCCAAAATAGGTTATAGTACCCGACCTGTTTTCTTGCGAGCGTGGCGGAACTGGCAGACGCGCTAGATTTAGGTTCTAGTACCCTTAGTGGTGTGGAGGTTCGACTCCTCTCGCTCGCATTTTTTGAAGCTGTTCAGCTATTATTGTTTTCTTATTTTTATTGCTTTACAATCGAACTTACCACCAAATAGACTGTATAGTGAGAAACATTACTTTTTTATAAAGGGAACATTTATGAAATTAAGCCGATATTTTTCATTTATATTAGTAGTGACTCTTAGCTTATTTATCAATTCTTCCTCTGCTGAAAACTATGATATCACAACAGAGACTTTGCTGAATGAGATGATTGATATGGGGCAACTGGCTGAATTTCCGGAGCATTTTTATAAATCAGTGCAGTATTCCTCTTATGACCATCGAAGTAAATTGCCGGGGACAAAAGGCTGGTTCGATAATTCTGATGGTTTCGGCGGTGAGCCTATCCCCAACTTTGAAAAAGTGTTGTCGGCTCCTGACAGTGACGGCATGGGTAGATATCTGATGTGCGATGTCAAAGGCCCGGGCGCCCTGGTCAGATTGTGGACCGCAGTCATCAATGGAAATGTGGAAGTATATCTTGATGACATGGATAAGCCCATATATGCCGGAGAGGCAATTGCGTTTTTCAGAACTCCGTATGAAACAATGGTGAAAGATGAAAGTATTAAAAAAGTCTTCAAGGGAGCATATCAACAAAGAGATGCTCTGTATTTTCCTTTCGCATTTGCAAAGCGTTTTAAAATAATCTGGATCGGCGACCTTAAAAAGATTCACTTCTATCATATACAGTTCAAGCTTTATGAGAAAGATACAAAGGTTAAGAGCTTTACGACGGAAGACTTCAAAGAATATGCTGAGACGATCAAAACGACCGCCCGGATACTGACAAATCCGGATGACAATTACAAATTCAAATCAAATAAAGATATTAAGAGCATAAGCAAAACCATTAAGGCAGGAGAAAAACATACTCTTTTCGAGCTTGAGGGCCCAGCTGCGATTGAAATGTTTGAGATTAAAGTCACCGCTGAAAATATGCGGGATGCTTTAAGGCAGAATCTTCTTTATGTGATGTTTGATGACAATTTCCTCGGCGACATACAGTGCCCGATCGGTGACTTTTTTGGGGCAGCTCCGGGAATCAATCCATATAAGTCTGTGCCTTTCACGGTTAAGCCAGATGGGACAATGACTTGCAGATTTCTTATGCCTTTCAAAAAGAAATGCCGAATAATTCTGGAAAATAAAAGCGGTGATGCAGTTAAGATAGAAGCCAAGCTGTTGCCTGCTGATTATAGCTGGGTTGACGGCAAATCCATGAATTTCCGTGCTAAATGGCGTGTGAACCATGATCTGACAGGTTGGCCTGTACAGGATCTGCCATTTTTAATTGCTAACGGCAAGGGTGTTTATGTCGGCACCGCAAGTTTAATAATCAATCCTACACAGATCCCAACATCAGGGGGCGGATGGTGGGGAGAAGGCGACGAAAAAATATTTATCGATGACGATGTCACCCCTTCTTTCTTCGGCACAGGCAGTGAGGATTATTATAATTACAGCTGGTCTGCCAGAGACATTTTTGAATATCCTTATTGCGCTCAGCCAAGAAATGACGGCCCCGGCAACCGCGGGTTTGTTACCAATAACAGATGGCATATTTCCGATGCGATAGCATTTAATAAGCATCTGGCGTTTTACATGGAGCTTTATCCTCATGGCGAGTTCCCCGGTTTTTCTTACGCAAGAGTCGGTTATCATTACGCGATACCAGGCTTGAGGGATGACCACGTTACAATCACCACAGAAGATATCAGAAACCCGAAGCTGCCTGACAATTGGCAGCCTAAAGCCGCTGGGGACACCGCCAATTCCGTCTTCTATCAGGCAGAAGACATAATACAAGCAAATGATAACGTTACAATCGATAAAGATAATCTTTTCTCGGCTGGTAAAGCGATATTGTGGTCGCCGACTGACAAACACGAAGAAATAACATTCGACTTTGATATAAAAGAGGATGGAGTGTATGTTATTAACATAATTGCGGGATTCCTCAACGACGGCGGCAATATCACCGCTCGATTCCAGGATCAGCCTGTCATGCTAATGGGCAGAAAAAGCTTTGATCTGAAAGTGCCAAATCGTAAATACGCCAGGAGTATAAACATCAACGGCAAATACACTCTTAAGAAAGGCACATATAAGCTGAAACTTAAAAACATTGGCCCCGAAAATAGCAAAGTTGCAATAGATTTCTTCTGGCTGAAAAAACAAAAAGGTAAAATATAGTGATCATAAAAAAAACTCTGATTCTGGTAATCACATTGTTTATTTTAGCCAATTCGCATGCAGGCGTTGAAATTGAAACCGCGGTAGATTATCCTTCCAGTACCACGCCCGGCAAAGCAAAAGCATCTAAATTTTTTGATGATTATAGATTGTATAATAATGTACTGGAGTTTACGTTTAAAACCAGGGACAAATCCTTAAAACCCATAAGATTCAAAAATAAACAGGATGGAGCTGTTTTTGACTTAACCAATGGTTCACTGTTCACAATTACCATGGAAAATGGGCTCCGATTGACACATAATGATTTTTATATGGTAACAAAGCCTAAAGCAAAAAAAATATCTTCGAGATATGATTCTGCTGTACTTGCCAACAGATTTCCGGGCCAAAAGATAGTCACACCTTTAATATCAAAAAATGGTCAAATTGCAATTGAATGGGTTTTGAGCCTGCGGGACGGCTCTAATTATATCAGGCAGGAAATTACAATAAAAGCCGTCAGTAAAGACCTGCCAATATCAAAAATACAAATGCTGGATTTCCCCGCTCAAGGCGGGAAAGTAGCTGGTGTACTGGCGGGCTGTCCCATAGTTGCAGATAATATTTTCCTGGGGTATGAAAACCCTAATGCATGGGCAAAAATATACGACCCAACCGCGGGAGTAAACCTGGCTCTGTGTAAAAATATTACTTTCAGCAGTGAAACAGAAGATGGTCATGCAAAAAATGCTGTCAACGGCGACATAAGTACAAAGAATTACTGGAAGCCGCAAAAGCTGCCTGCGAATATAATTATTGATTTAGGTAAAGAAATATTGATAGATAAAGTGAATCTGCATCTGGCATATAATTTCAATCTGACATATTACTGGTTCAGAGAATGGGCGTATGAATATAAAGTTGAGACATCAATAGACCAGGAAAACTGGAAGAAAGTTGCCGAAAAAAACAATGCCGAAATCGCTGTATTCAAGCCTGATGAACTTACTTTCGCCCCTGCGAAATCCAGATTTGTAAAAGTCACCCTGCTTAAATATAACATGGACGGAACAAATCATAGCGGCCTAAGACAAGTCGAGATATTCAGTTCTACAGAAGATAACGCCAGAATTGCTAAACTATCAAAAGAACAAAAAAAGCCCCGGATACAAGCGATTCTTAATAGAAATTACGAATTATCCGCTGACTCAAAGATCACACAAGCTTCAGTTTTCGGAGTATTTCCCAAAGGCCAGCTCAGACGAGGTTTTCTCTATTATATCGAAAGGCAAAGAGCCCATCCATACAGAGGCTTTCTGCACTATAACTCATTTTATGATATTGTGCTGAAAAAAGAATCCGACTGCGTACAACGGATAAAACAAATAGGTGATGAAATAACAAAAAAGCACAACACCACCCTCAAAAGCTACGCCTTCGACGATGGTTGGGACAACCCGAAAACGCTGTGGCAATTCCATACAGGCTTCCCGAATGGTTTTGAGAATATGAAAAGCGAAGCGGAAAAATATGATTCCGCCTTAGGGGTCTGGATGTCACCATCAGGCGGATACGGCAAGCAACGCATGAACTACGCCAAATCCAAGGGGTACAAAACCAACGACAAAGGCATTTCAATGGCTGATGAAAATTACTACGAAGCCTTTTTGAATTGCTGCTGCGACATGATGACAAAATACAATGTAAATTATTTCAAATTTGACAGGCTCGGCGAAGGGTTGCACACGTTTGGAGGAACCGTTGATTATACAGAAGATGTCGAAGCAACACTGAGACTTATGCAGGATATGCGTAAGGTAAAACCAGATGTATTTATCAACCTGACCGTTGGTGCATGGGCATCGCCTTATCTGCTTTTCTATTGCGATTCACTCTGGCGAGATGGCGGAGATTCGGATTTCTTTGGCCAAGGCACAAAAAGAGAGCAATGGATAACTTATCGAGACTGCCAGACCTACCGTAATATTGTAAAGCGTTCGCCTTTATATCCAATCACATCACTTATGACATGCGGGATCATCAACGGCCAGTTATACCATGTGAAAGATATGCCCGCAGCCGGTGAAGACTTCATACACGAAACAAGGTCATTCTTTGCTAATGGTACAAACTGCCAGGAGCTTTATATTACACCTGACAGAATGAGTGACCAATGCTGGCAGGCAATTGCAGAGGGCGCAAAATTTGCCAGAGCGAACGAAATGCTGCTTGCTGATTCACACTGGATAGGCGGCGACCCTGCCAAAGGTGAAATTTACGGCTGGGCAAGCTGGTCAAAAAACCAGGGAATAATCGCTCTTCGTAATCCCAATGAAAAAAATGCAAAAATATCTGTCGATATCCAAAACGCTTTTGAACTACCCAAAAATGCAGCCAAAGAATATATCCTCAAAAGACCCTGGGAAGAAGATCAAAACAAACCTGCACTGCAATTAAAAGCTGGGGAAAAACACACTTTTGAATTATCACCTTTTGAAGTGATAGTATTAAAAGCAACAGCAATTAAGTAACAATATGACTGTTAAAAAACCCCCTGCTGTTTTTACAGCACATCTTCATACAGCCTGATACCATCAACAACCTTACAGATATGAACTGCGTATTTATCAGCGAAGTCAGGTCTGCTCACTGGATAGGCAGTATCGACAGCTGCTTTTAGCTTGTCTACACTATCGGCTGAAACAACAGCACCAGCAGCGCCTTTGTCACCGCCGCCGAGCATTCTTTCACCAAACACCCCCGGAACAGTTCTGACAATATCACACATAGTTTCAAGCTCCGGCCCTGAAATTTTATATTCATCTCTCAGACCTATGCCGTCAACCCTGAATATCCTGCCTACCGTTTCGATGTCACCGGCCTTCCACGCATCCAGCATCTGATAAAAACGTTGCTGAGCATTATAAATATAAGTCAGCCTGTCACAAAGATCCGGATAGCTGTCTTTAAACTGGCTGATAATTTTCTGATATAACCTATCATCTTTCACATCCGCAAAACTATTGATTTTATAATCTGCTTTTTGCAGAATTTCCACAAACTGCTCGCATTCTGAGCGTCTGATCTTATAAGTAGATTTTTCAAGCCCAGGCCTGACAGTGCCTGTATCAAGCCCTACGATTCTGAAATCTGACGCATTTTCACCAAGTCCAATATAATCAATTGAGCTGTTCTTTGGGTTATAATATGTCCCCATCCCTTCGCGGGCAAAGAGAATCATTATCTGGTCAAGCTTACCGCAAGGCGAACCTATATAATCGTTCTCAACTTCCTGTGCAAGGTCAACGATCTTCATCTTCTCGTCGATAACGATATCATTAGCATCACACAATGAAAGAATCAGATTCAACGTCAGCGACGCAGACCGTGACATCCCGCCTCCTGGAATATTGCCGAAGATAACCGCATCGATTCCTTTGGTCAATTTATAACCAGCCCTGCTCAGTACATAATCGACGCCATAAGGAAACCTCGCCCATGAATCTTTTACCGACAAAGGCTCAGGAACAGCCCCAAGCTCAAACTCAACCACACCATCATCAGGAAAATTACCGCTGAAAAGCCTCATCGCATCGGTTCCGTTAGGCTTATATGCCATCCAGATAAACCGATCCGTACCGACACCAAAAAGCTCCGTGCCGTTGTAGTCGCCATGCTCAACGCCGAGACAAAAACGAGATGAGCTCCTTCTTACTTTCCCGCCGGTTACATCAATTTCAGCTTGTTTAGCTAATTCAAGAATTTTATCAATAGAAGTTTTGTCCTGCGAGGTAGGCTTCATCCTGTTGCTCTCCTTTTGTGAATAATTTGTGGTTACTTAAGCTTTATCGGGACACCCTTTTCTTTCGCCTTTGCCATAAAAGCTGTCATCTCAGTCAAGAGCATATTAAGCTGACGTGTACTTTCCAAAAGCTCCTCATAAAGCTTGCCGTCATTTAAAAATCTCGCTGCGGTGCCGCTGCCATTATTAAGCTTATCCATCAAAGACTTTGCTTCAATAAGTCTCTTTGAAAGCTCTTCGCTGGCCATCAGAAGATAAGGGAATATTTTTTCAACCTTATCGTCGAAATTCTTAACGGTCTGCCTGGCTGAAACAGAAAGCTCTTCAAATTCTTTTAAAGTTTCCGCAGCCTGTTTTGTAGCATTTGTAAGATTAGCAAGTGTCTGTTTCAAATTAGCCTTATTTTCAGGATCACCAATAATCTCATTAGCATGATTAATAAATTTGTCAAGATTTGTTACCAACTCTTCAAGTTTTTTCTGAACTGCTTCCGGAATAAAATCATTAGCTGAACCTTTACCACCCTGAACCTTTGAATTGTTTTTAAAAAACGTATTTGATGGGTGCAGCGGATCAGCGATCACTTCAACATAACTGCTGCCAAGCCCCCTTGTAATCAACTTAACCGCTGAGTTGTCCGGAATATTATTGTATTTTTTATTTATGCTCAATACTGCCAAAGCCTGGTGGTATAACAAGCCCGTATCAAGGTCTTCGAGTATCCGGGGAGGCTCAATCCGCGTAACACGACCTATCTGACAGCCGCAAAATTTTACGGAAGTACTTTTCTGGAGCCCCTGAGCAGTCGGAAACTGAACAAGCAGATCAAAAGAATTATACTCACTGACTTTAGTGGGCAGATCACCAAAACGGTAAATAAGCCATCCCAAAGCACACAATGCAATTACAACAAAAACGCCGACAATCATATTACGTCTTGTCTGTGTAGATTCATAATCACTCACTATCGCTTCCTTTCGAACGAGATCGTCCTTCTAAAAATAGTTCTCTGATAGCTCGCAACGGATAGCCGCTCTTATTCAATTTTTTTACGAGCTTAATCCTTTCAACTGCAACATCATCAAACAATCTTCTTCCGCTATCGCTAACCTCTGCCGGTTCAACCACACCGACCATTATGTAATATTGCAAAGATTGACGAGAAATGCCAGCTTTTTTTGCCGCAGTTCCTATCTGAAAAAGTTTTTTTTCTTCTTTAGTCAAAGATATTTCTCGCAATTTTTAACTATTTAACTGCCCTTTTGATAACTCCCAGCATAATATCCTTAACTTCGCCCATAGACAACCGTTTTGTTCTTGTCTCAGGGCGTTTTTGCCCCAACAGCTTCCACTTAGGCGAAATAATAAATAAATAGTCAAATCCGGGCTCTATATCGTTCTGGATCAGCCTGAAGGATTCCCTGAAAAGCCTTTTTATTCGATTTCGCTGAACCGCACAACCACAGGCCCTGCCTATCGATATGCCCAATCTTGATCGACAGAGATCATTACCGGCAACAAACATGACAAGCCCATTATCCGTTATTCTGCGACGATGAGCCATCACAGCCTTAAACTGCCGATTACTGACAAGCCTTTTCTTTTTTGAAAAAGAGTATCTCTTCAATTTTTCCTGTCACCTTACTGATACCATGGAGTTTTTTATTGTTCCACAAACCTGAAATGTATACTATCAGTTTTTTCATGCCTTGCCAAGACTTCAAAATGATGTTTTGTCTGAAAAAGTGACGTTGTGAAAAATCGCAATGCCTGAAATATCAGGCTTTCTTAAGCCTTTTTATTACAGAAAACAAAATTATTTCAAATCAACTGAATATTCCAAACAATTTTGTGTTTTGTCTCGTACTAACGCATATTTGAACATTATTTTACAGTTTATTTACTCAAGGAGACAACGAATGAGAAAAGTCGTGACGATTATCCTTTTATTAGCCAACTTGGCCTTTGCAAACACCACACGCTATACATTCAACATGGCCGAAACCCATCTTGATAAAGCGGAAATAACAGCTGCCTACTGCCTGCAGGGGCTGATAAATGAAAATGCTGATGTGCTCTTTTATGATACTGCCGGTCATTGCATTACCCTGGTCAAGGCTGAGAAGCTCTGGTTGGATTACCTGCAGCAGAAAAAAGGTTTGGCCTTTGAAAAAATCAATACATTCTCTGACCTGATTAAATTAGCTCGCGATAAAGGACTAATCAAAGGATTAGTTGTATATAACCTCAGAAGAAATAAAGTGCAACTGTGTATCGCTGAAAACATCTGCGTTCTCGAAGGATATCTGCCTGTCACCAAATCAATGCTGGAATATCGCAGTAATTCTCTCTCCACTGATAAAACCAAAGACTGTTTCAAAGGCCTGCCCATAAAAGATATTACAAAAAACTGGTCGATGAACATCGAAGCTCAAAAATGGTCAATAGAAAATCAGATGCCTAAATTCACAAAAGATGGTGCATTTAAAGACGGGGGAAGATACGAACGCTGGCAAAGTCAGGATTACGGCATAATGAAAAAATATTTCTTCTTCAATCTCGACCCAAGAGACTCAACCCAAAGGCCATTGTATGATAAAGTAATGAACTATCTCGATGCCCCAGCTATACTCCTCGGTGGTTGGCATAATGAGGTAGCTGATGTCACTGCAAGCTCAGTAGCAGGTCATTATAATGTAGTCACCGCCGGAGCTTCCAATCTGAGTTTCTGGGCACACGTAAAAGCAAATCCTGCTAATCTCGTAATGAAACAGCCTTCAAAAAATCTAAAACTTGATAAATCGAAATACTATGTCATGTTTCAGGCAAGCGATGGTGACGCCATGAGGGTTTTAACCACCTTTGGATGCGCTACACCTCATAAAGATAAAACTCCCTGGCTCAATGACGAACGAGGCTCTGTCCCTGTCGCATGGGGTACACAACCACTGGCGGCGAAACTTTGGCCTGCAATACTCGAATATTACAAAACAACCGCAACAAAAAACGACAGCTTCTTTGCCGGCCCTTCCGCAGGCGGGTATTGCTATCCTCATATAATGCCGAACGTAGAAGATGTTGCAAAAGTTTTTGGCGATGCTATGAAAAATACCGGATTGGAAATCGCTGAGATGTGGGGTGCTTTCGACCCGCAAAGCTTGTCCTATTTCAAAAAACACGGCCCTACAATAAAATGCTTCACAAATAAACCCAACGGAGATGGAAAAGGCTGCAATCTCTGGCTCACCGATGGAACCGCAATAGAGCAATCCGCCCTGACACTCTGGCACCCAAAACTCAAGTCACCTGATGAGCTTATCGAAAGAATAAATAAGCTGGCTTCTCTTAATAAACCCCCTTACTTCATTACCGTTTATGATGTACCAAAGCGCGCACTTGAAAGTGCTTTGATCGCCAAGGAAAAACTCGACAACAGATTTGTTATCGTAGGAGCTGAAGATTTTGCATCACTTATGCTTCAGGCTGCCCCTGGAGCGAATTAACGTTTCTTTTTATCGCCGGGCCCGTCTGCCTCATCAATAATAGCTTTAACTATGCCGTCAATAACAGCTTTGCTTTTCCAGTTAGAATTATTGGTGAGGATAGAAAAAATATAATCGCCCTTACTGGTTTTGACCCAGCCTGACAGAGTCCGAACTCCGTTGATATAACCTGTCTTGCAGAATACTTTGCCCTTATAGTTTTTCTCCGCGAAACGTTTAGATACCGTCCCTTCGACACCGCCGACAGCTAACGATTTTTCAAACAATTTATTATTGCTGCGGTAGACATCATACAAAACAGACGTTATCGCATTAGCACTGAGTCTGTTTTTTCTGCTCAAACCACTGCCGTCATCAATATAGAATTGTTTTTCATTTACACCAAGGCCCTTAAGATAAACCGATACTGCTTTTCTGCCATTCTCCCAGCCGCCGTTTTTGTTTTGTCCGCTGCGTTTCGCACCGACAGCCTTAATCAGGCACTCAGCTGCCAAACCATAACTGTCCTTATTACACCGAATCACGCAATCAGCAATTGAAGTCTTATATTCTTTCAGCAATGTAACAACTTTGCCGCTATCAAGCTGCTTCTCTATGAAATTACCTTCAGTTGAAATCCCCGCTCTGCTGAGATTTTCCGCCAGCAAAAAGGCAAAAAAGCCCGCAGGTCTCTCGATAGCAACATCGAAAGGCCCCTCCTGCGATTTACATCTGCCTTTAACTATGATTTTATTAGCAATCGAATTGCGATATGCTCCCACCGCACTTTTCTTACTGTTAGAGGTATAACCAACCTGGTTCTCAATATGTAAATAACTCGTAGCGGGACTAATAAACACCCGAGGCCTGGAATGCACTACCTTAACTGTCATATCCACACAATTTGAATAATAATTCAAACCGCTCACCTCACAAGCATACCATCGATTCAACTGATCCACAGGCCAACTCGGATTCACCCTCTCGTCATCAAATATCGTTGTATCTGCCAGAATATTTTTAATTGACGTAACATTTCTTTCCTTCAGGGCATTTGCGATATCATCAAAGATCCACCCCGCCCCCCTGCCATATTTCGCATCGGTTTTTTTGTCACCCAATAGCGGATCACCGCTGCCAACAATAACCAGATCATCACCTGATAAACCGATCTGAGTTTTGAATTGATAATCACTTCCAAGATACTTCAAAGCCGTCGCTGTTATAATAACCTTCATATTAGAAGCCGGAACCAGCGCCTGATTGGAATTAAACGAGTAACGCTCCCTCTTATTGTCAGCATCTATGATTTTTATCCCGTAAACAACTTTTTTCTGGTCAGCCTTACCTAAAAGTGCATTTACCCTCGAATTCAAACTCGCAGCCGCAAAATCAACTAAAAAAAGCCCCAACACTATCGCAAGCAGTAATCTCTTAATTCTCAATTTACAAAAATCCTTTTTCATAAAAATTCCAAAACCATCTTTTATACTGATCCCAATTGAATTT
>JAGLTN010000038.1 GCA_023135255.1 Planctomycetota bacterium | reverse complement strand
CATTGTCATGGCTGTAGTTATACTGAAATATGCCGTTCCTGCAGTTATAATCCGAGTCAAAACTTTCGCCGTCTTTTTTCCCCTTAACATTGCACACCTCGTTAAACTGTACGATAGTATTATCGCAGCTCCAGGGCCAGATTCCGCAGGCGTGGTCTTTGCATCTCATCCTACAGCCGTTAATATAATTATACTCTATCAGGCATCCATCAGTTGCCATCGGCACAATCCCGTCGCCGCCGATATCTTCCAGCACATTATTGCGAATGACAACATTAACGCTCGGGTACCAGTCTTTGTCACGGTTAATATATTGGCCTCCGCCTATGATTCCGTTCCTGTCGCACCTCAAGAGCCGACAGTTTTCAATGATCAGCCCGTTAAAACGAGACTTAACTTTGTCACCGCTGCAATGCCAGCCGATGCCTCTTCCGCCGCCCGCGGATTTATCATTGCTGCCGTTAACATCATGCACAAACAAACCATTAAGCCTGATCCCCCGTGCAATCCCGAAATCGTGAATTGTCACCATGACCCCTTGACGCCAAGGTTTTCGTTCTGCTCCGGTATTGGTTATCTCAAGATTATTGACTTCAAAATACTGCACATTATGAATCAGCAGCGTTGGATTAACTTTGCCCTGTCCCTCTATCAAAGGCTTATTGCCTTTGCCGTACATATCTATAATTACAGGATAACCTTTTTCGCCACTTCCTTTAGGCTTCAACTGACCGACATATCTGGAATCAGCCTTAAAAAGTATCTTATCGCCGGGCTTAAATTTCTGGCTGTTTACCTTTTTAATACTCTTCCACGCTGACTCGATTGCCGTGCCGTTATTGTTGTCATCACCCGCAGCACTATCGACATAATAAGTTTCCGCAATCGCAGAGATTGAGAATAAAACGATGAAAACAATTATTGCTAAAGCTGTTTTTTTTAACATAACGTCCCTATTTCTAAAAAACGGTTACCAAACAACATTTTTTACAAAGCGAATAATAGCAAATTTCGCCTCAATAATCAATAGTTTGATACCGTAATGTCGTTATGTTATTTTAAAATCCGGTATGACTGGCAACGGAGTTGCCTGCGTGGAGTTCTTTTGGAGTGCAGGTTTTTGTTATCTGACCATTATTCATGATTACTACTTTATCAACCAAATTCTCATCGATAATTGAAAGGTCATGCGTCACCAGAAAAGTTATACAGCCGGGGGACTTTAATTCTGTTATGCCCTGCAGAAGTTTTTTTTGTGATTCCATATCTATCGAGCTTGTAATTTCATCCAGCAGAAGCAAAGAAGCATTTTTTAATATTGCCCGCAAAGTTGCAAGTTTCTGAAATTGGCCTACTGAAAATCCTCTGCCGCTGCTGCCGAGTTTTATTGTTTCAACGTCGACTGGATCTGTAATAATATCACCTATGCCGAGGGTTTCCGCGTAACTGTGAATTTTGCATATATCGAGATCGCTGTTTGAAGAAGACAGGTTGTTAACTAAAGTATCTGCAAAGAAAAAACTTTCCTGCGGAACGATAGCTAATTTTTTAAAGTAACTCTGCGGTTTTATCTTTTTAATTTCAATGCCGTTAACGCTGACGCTGCCGTCGTAATTATTTTCCAGTCCCGCAAGTATTTTAAGCAACGTACTTTTGCCCGCACCGCTCGGTCCGATGATTGCTATCGTCTCACCTCTATGAACTGTAAAATTTAATCTGTTAAGGCAAGGCTTGTTTTTGTCATAGCTGAAATTCAAATTATTACATTCGATTTTTTCAACCCCGCGGTCGAGCAGATATTTTTTCTCTGTTTGCTTGCTTTCATAACTTAAAATATCCCTCAGCCTCTGCGCCGAAACAGAACCGTTCATCAGTGCTCTGTATATCTCCGCAATCTTCTGGAAAGGGCCGGTAAGCATGCTGAGATACATCCCGAGCGCAACGACCTGACCCAGCTGAAGCTTTCCGGTAAATACAAAATACCATGCTCCAAAGATAATGAAAAAGCCACTGCCGCCGATTACAAGTTGATTCAGGTTCATCCAAAATGCCCCGGTCTTCCACGAAGCAAAA
>JAGLTN010000379.1 GCA_023135255.1 Planctomycetota bacterium | reverse complement strand
GATGAACCGCAAAAATATCCTTGATATTGCGGTGCTCAAGATTGATATTGCCTTCCTGCAACGCCGTCAGATCATTAATAGCTTCTTTAAAAGAATTCCTGACTCGCTGGATTTCTTTCATACGCTGCGAAGGATTGATCTTACGAAATGGTATACGATAATCCTCTGAATCTATCACTATCGATTTAGCAATAGATATCCCCGGAGATACCGCTATACCTTTTTTAATTTCCATTACAAATACCTTATCGCATCCTGTTATTTTTCTTCAGGCCCTGGTTCATCGAACATCTTGTCTTCAACAAGCTCACGAAGAGACTCGATAGCCTTTTCTGAATCTATTCCTTCTGCTCTGATCTTAAGCTTAGTACCGTACGTTGCTGCAAGTACACTGATCTGCATTATACTTTTGCCGTCAACACTTGTCTCGTCATTGCTTACGGTTATATCACAAACATATTGGCTTGCAATATCAACAAACATCATAGCAGGGCGCATATGCAACCCATCAGTATTCTTTATCTCAACTGATATTTCGCAAACCACGCTATCCAAATCTTTTTCTCCTGTTTTGTTCTAAATCAACCGAGACTGCCTCTAAGCCAGGAAAATTTTACAATCAATTATAAAGTTGAACTATCATCTACCTCATGAATAAGGTCTTCTATGGCTTCTACCGTTTTCGCCTGCCTTAAAAATTTACGGAACTTTTCCGTCTGTAAATGCTGAAACAGGTTTTCCATAGCCTGAAGGTGCTTATCAGGGTCACTAACAGGACTGATAAGCAGTATAACCGAATAAACAGGCTGCTTATCCAAAGCAGAAAAATCAACACCTGCCTCACTCATGCCAATAGCCGCTACTACATCACTGACAACATTGCTTTTAACATGCGGCACCGCTACTGATTTGCCCATTCCTGTCGAGGCCTCATTTTCCCTCTTTATCACAGCCTTAATGATTTTCCCACTGTTACCTTTCCCAAGTTTACCACCCGCATCAAGCGCATTAACAAGTTCTGATATTACACCATCTCGGTTGGTAGATTCCAACTGTGGAATCAACGCTTTAAAACAGATAAAATCCGCAAGCTTCATTTTCTCTCCAAATTATTTTTCTTTAACCAATAAAAACTTTTCCAAAAAACAACCAACTAAATTCAAACTACAATATTTCTGCTCCACCGGCATGCTTTGAATCTCGTTGCTGCTCTTTCTTTTTTCTTATCTGACGTTCAAGTTTATGTACTGCAATATCTATGCACTTATATGCATCGTCACTTGTTTCTGTAACAATAAAAGGCTTGTTCTTAGACGCTCTGGCTATAATTTCAACTATCGGGTTACCCGCATCACTGCCGTCAATAATAACCTCAATTTCGGTTATACTATCAAAATATTTAGGCAGCTTAGCAGTCTTTTCTTCCGCATATGTTTTTAAAGCTTCTGTCAGATCTATATGTTTGCCGCTAATAATAAAACGTATCATAACTCTCCTTATCTTTAAGATAATAATTTCATTCTTCCTGACCGACCAACTCCTCAGCCTTTCCATCACAATGTTCTTCGTCCAGCTTCATACTTGGAGTAATCACACCTCCACTTACCGTAAATCTTACTGCTTCTTCTATCGTAATATCAAGATCGATAACTTCCTCCTTAGGAACCATCATAATAAAACCCGTAAAAGGCGTAGGCGATGTCGGCAAAAAAACCGTCAGATGTTCTTTGCCAATTTCCTTATTCAGACTTTTCAAACCATTACTCGTTACCAGCCCTAATGCCCACACACCACGCCGCGGATACTCAAAAGCAACAACCCGCGAAAAAGACAGCTTATCCTTCGTAAGAAGAAAATCGGTGATCTGCTTTATATAAGGATACACCTTCTTAAAAAAAGGTATCTCCATTATGAATCTTTCGATCATTCGCCATAATGTCCTGCCGACAACACTGGCAAATATGGCACCTACAATACAAACGCCTATTAATGCTACAATAAAACCTGTGATAGCTCCGGGCCCATGAATCCAAAAATTATCCTGGACTTCCTTAGCTGCTTCCCCGGATACCCCTTGAGCCTCCATCACCAGCCATACTATCCCGTGATTAATGTGAACGCTGATATTCTTCTGGATAAAACCATACCCCCAGATAAATATCCAGATAGTCAGAATGGTCGGTAAAAGCACCGCCAGTCCGCGTAAAAAAAAGCTCTTGAAATACCCCATTACTCGCATCTGGCCAACAACACTCCTTTGCTGTAAAAATAACTTATTTACCTAAAAACTAACATTTCCTAAGCTACCATAAATTACTTCATACTGTCATCATAGTCAATAGAAATATCTTTAGGCAAATGTGCTCCTGCCATATGAATTATCGCACCAGGAAGCGACCCCAAAAGCAGCAATATTCGCTGAGAAAACGCCAAAACCAGCGATTTGCCACTCTCGACCCCGCAAACACTGATAAACATCCTCTTAAGCCATAATTCCATTATCCCAGCACCGCCGACAGTTATAGGCAAAGTCCCCAAGAGCCACGATATCGGGAAAAATATGTAATAATATTTTGCATCCGCCTCGATCCCTATCTCCCTGCCGACAAGCCAAAGCCCAAAAATAAAAATTCCCTGGCATGTGAATGTCAGCAGTAAAGCCCCAACCAACGCCAATTTTTTACCCCAGTATATCATAATCGCTGAATGGCCCTTTTTCAAAGCCGAAAGCCCCTTACCCTCTATCAGAACAAACAACTTGCGAGCAACCTCTCTGCCCTTCTTTGTCAAACAAAACAAGAACACAAAAACAATCCCAACCCCCAGCACCACCAGCAATATCATCTTCAAATCAAAACCAGACTGCTCAACTACCGCCTCACTGCCCCGGGAAAAGTCAAACATCCCGCTCCTCACCTCTGCCGGCACAAACCAAAAACACCCGAATGCCATCAAAAGCATACCAAAAAGCCCAACAACCCTGTCCACAAACACGCTCAAAAAAGCTTCCAGCTTCTTATCCGTATGCTTTGTAACATACCACGCCCGCAGAAAATCACCTCCAACAGAAGATGGCAAACAGTTATTATAAAAAAGACCAAGAAGATGAAGCCTTACCGCCACCCAATATTTAATATCGATCCCCTGAACCCTAAGCAAAAGATACCACCGAGACACAAACACAAGCT
>JAGLTN010000378.1 GCA_023135255.1 Planctomycetota bacterium | reverse complement strand
ACCTTCAAAATCATTTTCTGCTTTTTAGTTGAGTTATAGGCCTCTTTTGTGCCTTTAGATTGCAGGTCACAAATAAGCTTGTCACCTTCCTCCAATTCAGCACTGCTGCAGCGTTTTACAATAGCATAACTGTCGCCGTTCTGCAGAATATAATAGCTTACGCTATCTTTATCATATACCACAACGGCATCATCAGAAAACGCGTCGGCAGCCAGCGTCGTTAACAACACTGACAAAACCATAATTATAAGACTTTTCCTGATCTTCATTTCTGCTCTCCTTTAAATTTATAAAACCCACTTTTGGGGGTATCCAGCCCCATACTTTCCTAAAATGTAAGATACAAATTTCAAAGGCACAAATTTTCTCGCAAAATTCTCTTTTATTTACTATAATCACATCTACGCTGAGTTTTTATTCCGTGTTCATTATATTATTTTTAAGTAAAAGAAAGAGAATTCATGAATAATCGCAGTCTCAAACTTCAACCTGAAATTAACGGGATATCCCGAAGAGCCTTTTTACGCCGAGGGGCAGGCTTAACCGCCGCAGTAGCCGGAGTTGCTTTCTTACCAGGCTGTCAGGTCTGTAATCTCACGAGGGAAAAGCACACCGATGTAACTTTTTTCATTACCGGGGATACCCATTACGGGCGTAATCAACTCAAGGATAATGAAGCCACCAATAAAAGCGTCATCGACGAAATGAACTCTGCGCCTTCAATTTTTTCGTACCCAAAATCGCTCGGAGGAAAAAAAATTAATACACCACGCGCAGTGTTAGTTGCCGGCGACCTTACCGACTATGGTTTGCAGAAGGAATTCTCCGGCGTTGACGGTAAAGACGGGTTTGCAAGCGACTACGGAATAAGCGGCAATTGTAGATTCAAATACCCTGTTTACGAAGGGTTCGGCAACCACGACTACGAGCTTAGCGGCGAAGATCATTACGCCAAAGACCAGATTAAAGTCAGGAATCAAAGCAGGCCTGGGATAACCAATCTTTCAAAAAACGGTTTTCATTACAGCTGGGACTGGGACAATGTGCACTTTATCAATTTGAATATGTATCCCGGACCTAAGGGCAACAGATGGGCAGAGGCTGAAGGGTCTGTCGACTTTTTGAAAGAAGACCTGGTCGCTAAGGTTGGCAAAAGCAATAGGCCTATCGTGATCTATCATCATTTTGGTCTGGATGAGCGAAGCCAGAAATGGTGGGAAGCCGAGGACAGGGATATCTATTACGAGACTATCAAGGATTATAATGTTATTGGTATTTTCCATGGACATACGCATGACCCAAAGGTCTATCAATGGCGGGGCATAGATATCTATGATGTCGGTGCGGGTGTGGAGGGCGAGTGGTCTGCGGTGAATATTACTGACGATGAGCTGATCTTTGCCAGCAGAAACAAAGACGGCTGGAACGTAACAGCAAGAAAGATTCTTGAACCGGTTGCAGCGAAGTAGCGAAAAAGCGTGCTTTTAGCTGGGCAGGTATGGGTGAAGTTAAGAAAATGATATTGTAGTTAAGTATAAGAAAGTATAGTTTATGAACGAACGCAGGCCTCAATCTGAAATTACAGGGATATCCCGAAGGGATTTTTTACGCAGAGGAGCTGGTTTAGCTGCTGGGTTGACTGCGGGTGCTTTTTTGCCTGAATGCCTTTTGGCCAGTGATCTCACGAAGAAAGGCCGGATGGATTTGACGTTTTTCGTTCTTGCGGACACTCACTATGGGCGAAACCAGGCAAAGAACAAGGAAGCTAACAATAAGAGAGCCATAGACGAAATGAACTCTGCGCCTGCTACTCTCTTGTATCCAAAATCGCTTGGAGGGAAAAAAATCAATACGCCTCGCGGGGTGCTGGTTGCGGGCGACCTTACTGAAGATGGGTTGCAAAACGAGTGGATCGGGGTTCAAGGCGAGGATGGTTTTATAAGTGACTATGGGTTAACCGGTGAGCGCAGGCTCAAATACCCTGTTTATGAAGGGTTTGGCAATCATGATTCTGAGCTTAGCGGTAAGGATCATTATCCTCTGGATCGGCTAAAGATCAGAAACAAGAGCAGAAAAGGGATAACCAATCTTTCCAAAAACGGGTTCCACTATAGCTGGGACTGGGATGATGTGCACTTTATCAATTTGAATCTTTATCCTGGGCCTAAAGGCGGTAGGCCTTGTGAGGCTGAGGGGTCGATCGACTTTTTGAAGGAGGACCTGGTTGCTAAGGTCGGCAAAAGTGGTCGGCCTGTAGTTATCTATCACCATTTTGGTTTGGATGAGCACAGCGGAAATGCCTGGGGAGCAGGTGATAAAGATGTCTATTACGAAATAATCAAGGACTATAACGTTGTTGCGATTTTCCATGGGCATATACACGGATCAAAGGTGTACCAATGGAGAGGGATAGATATTTATAACGTCGGTGCAGGCTTAAGCGGCGAGTGGTCAGCGGTGAATATTACCGACGATGAGCTGATCTTCGCCAATAGAAACAAAGAAGGCTGGAACGTAATGGCGAGAAAGAAACTCGAAGCCGCTGCGGCAAAATAGTAAACACCAGACAAAGACAAAAGGGCGAACACAGATGTTCGCCCTTATTGCTTTTTGCTCTTGGTCCTATATACAAAAAAAAACTCGCCTTTCTAATTTCAATCGTTTTTTCTCCTAAAAACGCTGATTTTGGGCACAACGATGGTAAATTTATAAAAAAGATAAGATTTTTTATGCCAATATTGCCAGTTACGGTGTTTTATATATAGTGAATATTTACTATTAAGAGGTTTGCTGGATGACGGAAGATAAATTACTGGTTGCAAGAGCCAAACAGGGATGTAGGGATGCTTTGGGTAGTATTTATAAAAAGTATCGTAACCACTTGTTTATTTTGGCAATCGCTCTTTGTCATAATGTTGATGAGGCAGAGGATGTAGTTTGCGAGGTTTTTATTAGTTTTGCAGAGAAACTTTATGATTTTAAACTAACCGGCAGCTTGAAAGCATATTTATCAACGTGCGTTGCAAACCAGATTCGTAATCGGATCAGACAAAGCAGCAGAAAAACGACGGCGTTGAGTGAAAGTTGCGCAATCACATCAGATTGCGATGGCCCTTGCGATAAGATCATTTTAAATGAACAGCTTGAGCAGTTGAGTTCGGCATTGGCATCTTTGCCTTATGAACAACGAGAGGTTATCGCTTTGCGAATTTATAGTAACCTGAGATTTAAAGCGATCGCAGTGGAGTTAGGCATTTCTGCAAATACCGTAAGAGGTCGGTATCGTTACGGCATGAAAAAATTACAATCAGTATTTAGCCACGAGGTGGAAAAATGAGGTTGGAAAATATAATTAAAAACTTGTTCTCCCGGTCAGAGATTACTATTAGCGATTCGGTAGATGATGGGATCATGGCGAAAGCGTTAAAGGCTTTTGATTTGGCAGCTAAAAAAGATCGACAGCTTCAAACGCATAAACGGATGAATTTTATTAAAAGATTTTCCGTTGCTGCGATAATTATTGGGATTTTGGTTGCGGGATATTTCTCTTTTGCACGTTTTGAGATGAGACCACCGCAGAAACATGACCAGGTTGCCATCTGTGAGAAAAATGTGCAGCAGTGTGAAGTTTCGCAGCAGGTACAGTTGGCGGCAAAGATGGCAGAGGAATTGAAAAAGATTGAAGCAATGTTTAATTGCGGGGATGTGCAGGGACTAATTGGAGCGTTAGATAGTGATTTGATGGAAATTAAAGCTGCCTGTGCGAATTATTTGGCTGAGCTTGGCAGTGAGCAGGCAATTGAAAAATTGCAGCTGATGAGTAATGAATTTATGGGTGATGATACTGATAATGTATTTGCTGCGGCAGTGAGGAAAATCAGGAAGCTTAACGATCAAAAGGATTTGAAAGTTGACGACAGCAATCTGGTCGGAATTAATAATGACAAAAGCGATGTTGCGGCATTAAGGCTTTTTATTACAGCAGAAGAAGACGGCAGCGGCATTGGGCAAGCTATCGTAAAAGTACGAATGAGAGAGGCCAAAAGTAAGGAACGCATTAAAAAGGAGTATATAACTGACGCAAACGGTCTTTGCCTGATCGAGCTATGTGAGGGCGATATTGAAGATTTTGATATCAAAGTTGAGGCTGACAAACGGGTCTGGATGCGTATGCGGTGGGGAAAATATTCCAAGGTGCGGAATATTCCCAAAGAATATACCATTTCAATGACAAAAGGGACAACAATAGGTGCAACAGTTGTCAATGAGCAAAATGAACCGGTAGCAGATGCGAAAGTTCAATTGGTAGTACCTTCTCTTTTAGACAAAGAACCTGTTGTCAATGTCATTAAAAAGGAAGCTATCACTGATGAGCAGGGCAAATGGGAAATTGATATTATGCCTAACGATGATATGATCTCCAAGACCGGCTATAACGGATTTGCAATTGACGTTATACATAAGGACTATGCAGATGCAGGGTACGGTTACGGCCTAGCTGATAGAGAAATCGGACCTTTACGTGATAAGAGCGAGGTTATGGTTCTTAAGAAAGGTTTTAAAATTTTTGGTTTTGCCGTTGATCAAAATGGTAATCCGATATCAAATGCAGCGATACAGCAGACAATTCATGGCGTCAATGAAGACAGGACACGAACAGATATTAATGGCAGATTTGAATTTGATAAAGTTGACATGGGCAATGTTATTTTGACAGCGATAGCAGGAGGATTCGGCCCGGTTAGTTATAAGGCTGTTATAACCGAGGATAATCAGGAGTTTAATTTTGTGTTGGGGCCGGGAGGGGAGCTTTTGGGAATTGTCGTTGATGAAAACGGCAATGCCATTGATGATGCGACTGTTCATTTGAGCAATTGGCGAGGTAATTCTTCGATCAATCAGGGGGTAAAAACAGATGCTGATGGAAGTTTTTTATTTCCCAATCTGCCGATCAATGAGCAGGTGACGATTTCAGCTTATAGAGATGGCTATCAAAGTATCAAGAGGGAAGTTATGGTGGGCCAGGAAGAGTACCGGTTTGAGATGCATCCTGAAATCAAAGTTTTCGGTAAAGTTCAGAATGCGGAAACGAAAGAGCCTGTTAAGAAATTCACTATTATACATGGAACCCGTTCGAGAGAGGATGAAAGAATAATCTGGCAGACTACCAATCAAAGGGAAGAAGAATCTGCTGACGGAAGGTTTAAGGACGACTCGTTCTGGGCAGGTTACAGTTTTATTGTAAAAGTGCAATCGCAAGGCTACAGGCCTGAAGTTTCGAGAGAAATTCTGACAACAGAAGGAAATGTGGAGCTTGAGTTTTTAATGGAAAAGGGGGAGGACATTTCAGGTGTTGTTTATTTGCCGGATGGCAGTGTTGCAAAGGCAACAGAAGTTTATCTGATATCCAAAGGAGAGTATCTGCATTTTTTTAACGGCGAAAATTCAGATAAAGTATGGAACAGCGGCTGTCTCAGTGATGATGAAGGGAAATTTCGTTTTGGTGCTGAGCCTGACAGGTATTTGATCATTGCGGTACATGAAAAAGGTTTCGGTGAAATTGAAAGTGAAGATTTAGTGAAAACAGGCAGAGTTGATCTGCGGAAATGGGGTAGGATTGAAGGTGTTGTGTATGATGGATTGGCTGCGGCTGTGGGTTGTGAGGTGAGTATTTCGACTAAGAAAGGTATTGATGGGGCCTTTAAAAGTTACTATCGAATTAAGACAGACGCTAAAGGCAGATTTGTGGTTGATAAGGCTATTGCCGGCAAGACAGTGATTACTAAACTGCTGAGTTCTGAAAATGATCAGTGGGACACAACCGGAGGTC
>JAGLTN010000377.1 GCA_023135255.1 Planctomycetota bacterium | reverse complement strand
AGCAAGGATTTTTTGTTTTTTTCGGCGAATTTCGGCTGAAATTTTTTGATTTTAAGAGTATTGAAGCAGGATTTGTTGGATTTGGGTTCCGTCTTTGTCCCTGCGGGACTACGACGCGACAAGCGGCTGGGGGGAAAAGATAAAAGCAACCACGGATTGCGCGGGTTACGCAGATTTTTTAAAAAAAGGAAAGAAGGTGAAATTGGGGGAAAGGTAAAAAAAAACTTCAAAATTTGGAAAAAATATCTTGACTTATTCTCTAATTGAAAGTAGGGTGCTGTCATCAATTTGGGTATGGAAGTGTCAGCGTCAATTTGTTTTTTTATTATTATGTGGAGAGATTGTATTCGAGAATTGTAGTGCTGATGGGAGCATAGCAGGGAGATTATGATTTTTGAAAAAAGGGAAAGGAGGTAAATTTAATAAACCCGCGGGAAGGGTAGGTACATATTCTGCTGAATGCTGTCGGCTAATGTAAATTTTTATTAACGTATGTATTTTGAAGGAGATCTATTATGTTTAAAAAATTATTGGTTTTACTGTTATTGGTTGCATTAACAGCAGGCGTAGCAAGTGCTGAGCTTCGTGCCTGGTACAAATTCGATGAGACTTCCGATGCGAATGTGGCTGACTCATCAGGTAACGGTTTCAATACCGTTGTTAGTAACGTGGGTACAACACCCGAATGGGATACAGAAGGTGCAATAGGCGGTTGCTTACAGGAGACTGGTTTATGGACGGCAATGTATGTCGACGTTCCGGCTGCAGTTTTCTCAACAATGAGCACGCAGGCAACATTCGCATGGTGGGCGCAGTTGACACCTACTTCTGTTGGTGGTGGCTGGTTCACCGGTAATGACGGAAGCGGGGATATGATAAAAGCTATACCTTATCCTTCTGGCGACAATTGGTACGGAGTTTACAGAGCAGGTAGTACTACCACTAACTGGTGGTGGGGCTACGGTGCCGCTTCCCCGGTAGGTGAATGGCATCACTTTGCACTGGTATTTGACTCGGTGGCCGATATTAAGAAGCTTTACTTTGACGGCGATGTTGTCAGTAACCCAGGTATAACTGAAGGTGACTCAATGGCTGATATTGATGTATTCAAGCTTTTTAGCAGAACAGCAGCTGCACCAGCGGCTTGGGATGTCTTCAAAGGTAAGATGGATGATTTCAGGATATATGACGAAGCCCTTTCAGATTCTGAAATAGAAAGACTTAGTACTCCGATAACGGCTTCTCAGTTTATGCCAGCTGACGGACAAATAGCTGAAGCTAACGAAAACAGCGATCTCACCCTATACTGGAAGTCTGGTGTAGATGCAGCAGATGTTAATGGCCACCATGTCTATTTTGGTGAAGATTACAACTCAGTTAACAACGCAACTCTTATCTCTGATGAATACCAAGGCACACAAACAGCTAACAGCTATGATTTATACAGCCTTAGTGACGTAAATACCTATTACTGGCGGATTGACGAG
>JAGLTN010000376.1 GCA_023135255.1 Planctomycetota bacterium | reverse complement strand
CGCCGATACCTGCTGCATTTAATTTGTCACTTGGAGGCGTTTTGCCATTGACGCCCAACACATAGCTGGGAACGATAGTAAACGCCATCGCAGCCGCCGCTGCCCCCATAAAATCACGCCTGTTCATTAAGCTGCTGTGCTCTTTCATTATTTCACCTTCCTTACTAAAATTTCCGCATCACAAAAATACCTTTCCAAAGCAAATTTTGTGATAATAATTAACTTTATAGTTCTACAAGCCAGATATTTCTGAACTGAACTTTATTACCATGATTCTGCAAATAAATACCTCCGGGCTGGTCTATATCATGATCTTTCGCTCCACCAGTTGGGCTGGGGATCGAAACATTATTATGAATCAATTTACCATTTTGATAAACAGTAACAACAGCATCTTTGATCTTTTTGCCCGCTGCATCAAACTTCGGTGCATAAAAAGCAATATCATAGCTTTGCCACCGACCAGCCCTGCGACAAGCATTGACCAAAGGCTTGGCAACTTTATATATGCCGCCGCAATCATTATCTTTACTGTCAAGACCATAACTGTCAAGCACCTGTATCTCATACCTGCCCTGCAGATAAACGCCACTGTTGCCGCGAGCCTGTCCTTTAGCTTCTGGCATATAAGGCGTCTTGAATTCTATATGAAGTTTAAAATCCTCAAATTTTTTCCTTGTAATTATCGAACCTGTTCCCGGATTGACTTCCATTGCACCATCGACAATATTCCACTTTGCAGCAACGTCAGGCTCTTCTATACCGATCGCCTGCCAGGTCGATCTTTCATCTGCCTTTTCAGGGGAAAACTCTGTATCGAACAACTGCTGCGGTCCTTTGCCCTGCATAGTGTAAGGCCCGGACATTGCCCACAAACTCAGGTAACCGCTACACGCATCCATATATTGTCTTGTCCCTTTGCTGCTTACAGTTGCCGGATTTTTCTCAGAAATATTCTTCAGCACATTGTCATCTTTATCAACCAATCTTACGCTGAATCCCCAACCACCACCGCCTTGAGTAACCTTAACGAGCAATATATTCCAACCCTTTTCAAGCTTCACAGCCGCTTTGTCTTCGCCAGCTTTATGGCCTCTCAAAACATTATTAGCATGAACAACTTCACCATTTAGCCAAACCTTAACACCATCATCGCTGCCTATCTGCAAAAAAGCATCCTGACTCTCATCCGACCAGAGCTGACCACTTAAATAGACAACTGCGATTTTTTCGGTAGTGATATAAGAGTTAAAATCAACTAACCCGGCAAAACTGTTAAAATTTCTCCAGCTGTCCAAGTCACTGCCGTCAAATAATACTACCGCCGAAGCTGGTGCTTTCGCATCTAACTTAACTTTAAAAGGTTTAGACTTACTCTTTGCCTGTTCCTGACAACCTACAGAAACAAATAACAGACCAACTGCTGTAACCGAAAAAACAATCCATTTTCTAACTGTCATAAAAATTTCCTATACTAATATTATTCTTCGATCTGGCACTTCAGACCTTTGATATCGCCGCCGTCAACAGTACGGAACTTGGCACAAGCTGACCAACCACCGCCGCCTTGAGTAATCTTCATCATCATCTCGTTCCAGCCTTGCTTGAGATTAACATTTACCTTATCGTCGCCGGGCTTAATAGCTCTGGCGGCATTATTAGCATGAACAACCTCGCCATTCAACCAGACCTTGATACCATCATCACTGCCAAGCTCAAGGCGAACCTGCTGATCTTTATCTGACCATACTTTGTTGCGCACATATACAACTCTGTTTTCACCGCCGAAAATCCTCTCAAGCTGAATCAACCATGGCCTGCCCCTATCCTCAGATGCCGGCAATATTCCCCATTTGGCCTCTGACCCTGCTTTTTCTGGTGCAAACTCAGTATCAAAGAGCTTAGGCCCTAAAACATTCTCCTGCATATAAGGACCACTGACGTCCCATGCGGTAACAAAATCATCGAATTTATTGATCCGATTGACAATATCAGTTGCCTGCTTTTTAACTGAGTTATTGCTTGTCGTTGAAATAATTTTACTAAGTATTTCTTTGCTGGTTTGTGGACAGCTTGCAAAAATATCCTTTGCAATTTTTACTATCGCAACTTCTGCTTCCTGCTTAAGCTCATCGTCATTAAGATATATCGCTGCCATTTTCAAACCTGCGTAAGACTTAACAGCCGCAAGCTCTGAAAGAACCAGCCTCTTTTCATTACTGTTTGTCGCCAGGTTAATAGCCTGCTGATATAATTCAACTTTATCATTGCCCTTTGTAAAACCTATAAGCCTCACAAAACCTCTAAGAGCAAGAACACGATGGGTGTTATTGTCAGAGTCCTTAGCAATAGCCAAAAGGTCATTGACAGGTTTAGCATTTGGCCAGTTGGACAATGCTCTGATCGCAGATGATTTAATATCAGCATCGCTGTCTTTTAATGCGCTGTTGAGCAATGGTAAAGCCTTATCGTCACCAATGCTGCCGAGCAATTCCATCAAAGAGCCTTTGGTTTTTTTATCTTTAGCGGAAAGACATGCACTGAGAACAATTTTAGTGGCTTTGGATTTATCCGCCTTGGCTGCTACCGTAGCAACTGCTTTTTCGGCAGCTTTAAGCTCTGTTGAACTTTGAGTATTTACCAGGACATCTACAAGACCCGCCAGATCTTTCGCAGATGCTACATCACGAAGAACCTTAATAGATTCCACTCTTACTTTTCTATCTGCGTCTTTGGTTGTTTTCAGCAATGCCGCAACAGCGTTTGAATTATGACGCTCACCAGCAGCTTTGATAAGCTCAACCTTAACCACCGCATTCGCCGAATCAATCGCAGCAACTATCGCAGGGTCAACATCGTCGCCGCGAAGCCTATAAAGACTGCCCCTTGCTTGTTGGCGAACCTCTCCTTTAGCATCAGTTGCGGCCTCAGCCAGCAAAGTAACAACACTTGCATCACCCAGATCTCTCAATGCTTTCAAAGCTGCAACCTTAACAGCCTCGTCATCAGATTTCACTGCCTTAACAACCTGCGGCAGTGCTGCCGAATCTCCTCTGCTTGCAAGAGCACTTAACATTTGAACTTTACCAGAAGATGAAAGCTTGCCGAAACTTTTAGCTAATGCCTTAGTAGCCGCTGTACCTTCGATCTCCCTTACAAGACCAATAGCAACTGTCTGCATCTTAACATCGCTGTCATTAAGAACATCAACGATAATCCTGACTGCATCTTTGCTGCCGGCAGTGCTAACCATACCTCTTAAAGCAGCTGTACGGATCGCTGTGCTATGATCACCGTTATAAATATTTTTATATATTTTCGTAGCCGATCTTCGCTCACCAGCCTCTGTCATCTTATCTGCGCATTTCAGATAAGCATCCAGAACCATATCTACGAGACCATCGTCAACTTTTTTAGCTGCCTTGGCAAGAACACCGGCAGCCTTATCAGTGCCGATATTGCCCAAAGCCGTTATTGCGGCAGAGGCGATCATCTGATCCGAGTCGTTTACAAAACTGCTTAGTTTGCTTACCGCTTTTGCATCAGCTCTGACACCAATAGTATTGATGATACCAGTCTTAGTTTTACCAGAAGTTTTATCAATCGCATCCAGCAAAGTCTTATCAACTAAAGCCCCTTCAATAGGCTCAAGCGCATACCTTGCGATATCGGATGTTTTATCATCAATAAGCATCTTAGCAAGGATCGGCACAGATATGTCACTGCCAATAAGTCTTAGCTGTCTGCATATAAACTGCTTGGCTGCAAAGGTAGCATCTTTATTCATCAACGCCGAAACCATCTTTTGCTCAACTTGCTTACGGGCGTTAATATACGGATATGCTTTGCGAACAAAATCAGCCAGATCGGTCAAAGTTTCTCTGCTCTGACCATAATCATATTTAACAACATTATTCAATATAGCATTAAGCTTATCGGTTGTAAGATTTGTTGGAGTAGTATCAACATCATAATCACCTAATGCAAACTGAATACCTGCGAGATAATGTTTCAGTATCGCGGTATTCCAGAGGATGTGGTGATTGTGACCAAATGAACAGTAGAACAGTCTGCCCTTGCCAACGCTCTTAACCCAGCTTATGGGGTTATCTTTATTTTCAGGCTTAGCATCCTTAACCGTTCTGGTTGCCTCATCACTGTAGTCAAGGCTGATCAGAACACGAGCACTATCACGAAGACCAATCTCTCTGATCCTGTAAATCTCGTCATTTTCTCTAAAGCCCTTACCTTCGAACGAAGCGTTTAACGGATGACCGGGATCATCAAGTTTTAATGCCCAGGTCCCACCTGAGTGCCACGGATGGCCTGAAAAATAACCACCTATCAACTCACCACCTGCCGGCCAATCATAAAAACTATCAGTAGCAGCATGAATACCAACAATACCTTTACCATCATTGATATAATCTAAAATTGCTTTTTGCTGCTGCTCGTTGGGTTTTAACATTGTACTGTTGTTAAAACATACAGCATCGAATTGCGACAATCCATCAGCACTAAAGACAGACATATCATCGCTTACTACTGTTTCGTAAGCACCTGTTTTTTTGCCTATCACTTCCAAAGCCTTAGTCACATAAGGTATTGAGCTGTGAGCAAAGCCATTACACTTAGTAAAAATAAGCATCTTACGGGCCTTTTTCGGCGTAGCTACTGCTTTATCAGGGCAAGCTTGCTCTATCTTTGCTGCCTCATCTGCACTAACAGCAAAAGAAACGTTGCAAAACATCCCAACAATACAAAGCATAGCTAACACCATCAACATTCTTTTAAACCAACTACTCATGACAAATCCTTTCTGATTGTTTATACTTAAAACTTTCAATTTTTATCAACACTTTATATATGCCAAGGGCCTCTCATAGGCCTGGACAATAACTTATTAGCCTGACTGTCTTCAAACCGCTCTGCAATCGGGTCAAATTTCAAATCCCTGCCCAGTTCCAAAGCTGCCCTGCCGAGATGAGCAACCATTATCGAACGATGTGCAACTCTGGCAGGTGCGATAGTCTCTTTCCTGTTTCTTATACAATCCAGAAAATTACCTATGTGGCTGTAACTGGTATATAAATGAATCTCGTCAGGTTTGATCTTAGATTTCAGAATTGATTTTGAGCTGGCGTCTATGCCTTTTCTGTTAACATGAACCCAACCCTGGTCACCAACAAAATATGTCCCCATCCCCTTTGGACTTTGCCCGGAATCAGAAACTATCATACGAAAATTCTGCTTAGGATAATAACAAACAAACCTGTATGCAAAAGGCGTATTATATAATGGATCGCCCTTAGGATACTTACCGATCGCATCATATATCTGAGTCGGTGATGTCATCTCTGTATCCATACCCCAATTGGCAATATCAACATGGTGCCCCGCCCAGTCTGTCAACTGTCCGCCTGAATAATCCAGGTTCCAGCGAAATCTGCCATGACATCGACCAACGCAATAAGGCGCCGACGGCGCAGGTCCAAGCCAGCGATCATAATCAAAACCTTGTGGAACAGCCGACGGCATTTTATCTTTAATATCAGCTTTGCCATTGCCCCAAGGCAGTCCAACATAAACCGTATGAACCTTACCGATCCTGCCATTACGAACCAGCTCAGCGGCAATTCTGAAATGTCTCTGCGACCGCTGCCAGCTGCCTGTCTGCCAAATGACATCATATTTATCAACAGCATCCACTACCGCCCTGCCCTCTGCTATGTTATAAGCCAAAGGTTTCTCGCCATAAATATCCTTACACGCTCTGGCGGCAGCAACTGAAACAACACCATGCCAATGATCCGGCAAAGCAAGCATAACTGCGTCAATATCCTTACGAGCAAGAACTTTTTCAAACTCATTATAAGTTGCACAATCGGTATTGCTGTATTTATCATCTACAAGTTTTTTTGCCCTGTCGCGATGACGTTTATCAACATCACAAACAGCAACAACCTGAAAATCTTTCGTATTAAGAAATCCCCTGAGATTACCCGTCCCCATCCCACCTACGCCGATACATCCGACAGTTACCTTATCTGACGGATTCGTCGCCTCAGCCCTGACCAAAGACGATGAACCTATAATATAAGGAAAAGCAACAGCCGCTGCTGACCTTCGCAAAAAATCTCTTCTTTTCAGTTTCATATCCATTTATAAATACATCCATTACTTTATTATATCTGCCACGGGCTTCTCATTGATCTTTTAAGCATCCTGTTAGCATCACAATCATTAGTGATCTGCTGCGCGACCGGGTCCCATTTAAAGGACCTCTTTATCTCATAAGCGATATTACCAAGATGGCAAACAACAGCTGTGCTATGACCAATTTCTATATCGCAAATAGGTTTGCTCCTGGTGCGAATGCAATCAAGCCAATCGCCGTAATGATTGTCACTATGATAAACACGTTCGTCATCAGGACCAAAAACTTTACTCATCAAATTCTTAGGATTCGTCTCAAAGAAGCTGCGATTCACTTCCACAGTTTGGCCGTTCTCACCAAAGAACTTGATCCCGTTAGCAGGAGCATGGCTCATCGTAACGCCGTTTTCATAAACAAAAGTAAGATGCTTAACATCTTTACCGTTGGGAACAAGAACCTCTACAGGCCCGCTGCCGTCCATACCCAAACCCCACTGGGCAATATCAAAATGGTGCGCACCAAAATCGGTCATTCCGCCGCCTGCAAAATCGCGATAGCTTCTAAAGTCAGGCCAACCCCATTGTTCATCGGAATAAGCTAAACTTCTATGGAAAGGCCTCCATGGTGCGGGCCCAAGCCAACGATCCCAGTCAAGATAACCAGGCACAGGCTGAGCTGGTAAATTGCAAACACCAGATGGGCCGCCGACATTGACATTAACATGATGCACCTTACCGATACAGCCATTGCGAACCAGCTCTACTGCAAACCTGAACTGTCTCCACGACCTCTGCATCGAACCAGTCTGAAAAACCACGTCATAACGTCTGACAGCTTCAACCATTTTTTTACTTTCATCGATCGTCAAAGATGTCGGCTTTTCACAGTAAATGTCCTTACCGCCGCGAGCAGCTTCTACCGTAGGGATCGCATGCCAATGGTCAGGCGTAGCTATAACTACAGCATCAATATCATCCCTGCTTAAAAGCTCTCTGAAATCATGATAAACGCCGCAACCTGCAAAGCTGGTTCTATCAGCTTTGTCCGCATAAAAATTTTCTATACGCTTTTTGCTATACTCTTTCCTGTTTTCATCAACATCACAAATTGCAACAATTTGAGCATCCGACTCATTAAGAAAGCCTCCTATCAAAGTCTTATCCGCCTGAGTACCTACGCCGATAAACCCAAGATTGATCCTGTCATTGGCCGCAACGCCGCCCTTAGCTGCCAAGGCACAAGAGCTTATAAAATAAGGCAATGCTAACCCTGCTGCTGCTCTTTTGATAAACTCTCTGCGATCCATTTCTA
The DNA here is from genome assembly GCA_023135255.1 of Planctomycetota bacterium. Taxonomy (GTDB): domain Bacteria; phylum Planctomycetota; class Phycisphaerae; order Sedimentisphaerales; family Anaerobacaceae; genus JAGLTN01. Next base: position 2,521 of record JAGLTN010000376.1, on the reverse strand, counting down.
TACCCTTATACTCGAAATTTAGTCCAGTGGCTTGATTCGAATATTTCTAATCCACAACTTGTCATTATGATCCTGCAATCCAATATGCCCTTCTCTGGACATATCTTTATATGCAATATTTTTAAATTTGTTCGGCGAACCATCTGGATTTTTGCCCGCTTCTTTCCAGTCGTTAAAGTCCATATCAATAATCTGCACACCATTAAGAACAATATAAATCTTATTAGCCTTACAGGTAATTGTAAAATGGTTCCACTGGCCAGTAGGTTTAACTGTTATTTCCTTAGGCAGCATACAATCGTAAATAGCGCCGCATTGTCCCTTAGCTGCGCCGTCACCTAATGGATTGTCATGTATCTGAACCTCAAAAGAAGTATTGAACCAATCCTCCATATTGCCGCATCTAAGAAAAACGCCACTGTTAGCATTTTTTGTCAGCTTAAATTCAAGGTCTAAGATAAAATCGCCATACCTGCCCTTTGTCCACAAACCGCCTGAAGCAGGCTTGATAACACCATTTTCGTCCATCTTCCATTTGCCGTAATTAAACGTCCACGCATCAAGATTACCCGCAAGAAGATTCTGCCAACCGCAAGGCTGAATTTCTTTAGCTATCTTTTCATAGAAAAGAATACAATTATGAACATCTGTAAAATTATCTTCCATGTTGGATTCATACTCGATTGCAAGTGTTCCCTTAAAACCCCACTTATCGAGCTCTCTGAAAACGTCACCCATATTAGCCTCACCTGTGCCGAAAATAACATCCTCCGAATTTGCATTAAATTTTTCAACATCTTTCAGGTGCAAACTGATAACCCTGTCATGAAGATCTGCAATAACCATAGCAGGCTTCATACCGCTGCGCGCAATATGGCCGGTATCAACACAAAGGCCAAATCTCTTATCCCTGCCCTGGCAAAGTGCATACCACCTGTAAGGATTCCAGTTCTTGGAAAAATTATCACCTGCCTTGGTGTGCGTATGCAATGCAACTTTAATATCATACTTAACGCAAAGCTTCTCAATAGTATCAAATGCATCATCCTTAGGCTCAGAGGTCAATACCTCAATACCCATTTCCCTGGCAAACTCAAATACCTCTCTCGCCTTAGCTTCATCAGCCGGTATATCAACACAACCATAAGCTGCTATCCCAATAGAAGCATCTGCAACTTTAGCTTTTACCCACTGCTTCTGCTTATCTGTCATCTCAGGTCCGAATTTGGCCTTGCCGAATTTTCCGCCCAAAGGCTGACCCGGATACGTTTCTATCCAGCTAAGTCCCAGTGCTGAAGCTTTATCGATCGTCTGATCAAATGTAAAACGATTGAATGTCCACGCCTGAACCGCTAACTGCCAGTCTTCGTGCATATTGATCGCAGGATGACTCTTCATATAACCTCCTTGTGCCCCAAAACATGACGCCGAAATAATCAGTAAAAACGAAAGCAATACCATTTTCTTAAACATTACATTGTCTCCTGTATAATAAAACAAATTCACAATATTAATACTGCCTCAACAATAGACGCTGATCAGGCAATAAATTCACAATTACAACATACAAATTAAATATGCCACGGGCTTCTCAACGGCTTCGTAAGCATACGAGTTGCTTCCGAATCGCCAATAATTTTTTCATTTGCAGCGTCCCATTTAATTTTACGACCAAGCTTCATCGCAATTATACCCAGATGTCCCGGGCTTGCACTTCGATGAGCTACTTCGCAAGGCGTGAGGGTTTCTTTCCTGCTCTTTACACAATCTAAAAAATCTCGCCAGTGACCTGGACTTCTGAAAAGATTGATCTCGTTAGGGCTGAATTTTTTCCGAAGCAAACTTTTATCACTGGCATCAATGCCGCCCCTGTCAACCCAGACCCAGCCGTCTTCACCAATCCATTTGGTTCCTCCGCGGATATCGTCATATCCGCCGGCAATGGTCATTGTGATGCCGCTGGCATATTTGGAGTTTATCCGGTACCTTGATGCCGCATTCCACAAACCGGTTTCGGGATACTCTCCAACTCCATCGATCTCGACCGGACCCGAATTGTCCATTCCCATCCCCCAATGGGCAATGTCAACATGGTGGCCGATCCAATCCATTAACTGACCGCCACCGTACTCGAGGTTCCACCGCCAGTTGTGATGCACACAGACAGGCACATAATCGGCATAAGGTGCCGGGCCAAGCCACATATCGTAATCCAGCTCTTTCGGCGGATTCGTTACTTTATCTCCTCCTGCTCCTTCAACGTTGTACCCGCTGGGTAATCCCACCTCAACATGGCGTATCTTGCCTATACGGCCGTTGAGGACCAACTCAACGGCAAAACGAAAGTTTGCTTGTGAGCGCTGCTGGCTTCCGGTTTGCCAGACACGGCCATACCGCTTTACCGCATCACACGCCGCCCGACCCTCACGAACACTGTGCGCAAAAGGTTTCTCCCCATACATATCTTTCCCGGCCTTTGCGGCGGCGACAGCAATAACCGCATGCCAGTGGTCCGGCGTGG
>JAGLTN010000375.1 GCA_023135255.1 Planctomycetota bacterium | reverse complement strand
TGTTTTCCGCATCTGGTGGCGGCTGATAATGAGGGTAAGGTTGTTGAGGAATTTTATTATCCTAAGAAGAACTGGAAACCCGCGCTTTGGGGTAATGATGCTTCGGTTTATGTTCGGCCCAGAGAGGCTTTGGCGGAATTTTTGCCCTTGTGTAAAAAATATGGGATATATGTAGGGCTTTCGACATGGTTTCGCGAAGATGATAGTTCAAGGCATGATATGCCGAGAGGCGTTGATGGGTTTACGCGGGTCTGGACGGAGACGCTTGATTTTCTTAAAGAAAATGGGCTGATGGATAATGTTATTTATGTTGATATGCTCAACGAGTATCCTCTTTTTCATGGGTTTGTCTGGCTTAGTAAAAAACTTGACAGGCTAAAAGGTGTTTCGGATGAGTCGGTTAAGAACGCAGCTAAGCTTTTGCAGGATATTCCTAAGAGCAAAACCTACAATCTCGCGCAGAAGGTTTTCTATCGCAGATTTGCAACTGATACGATCAGGAAGATGAAAGAAAAATATCCGCAATTAGAGTATACATACTGTTTTACGGAAAATGGCAATGCGCCGTGGACGGATCTTGATTTTAGTGAATTTGATCTTTTGGATTCGCATGTCTGGTTTGTGCATAATGGTTTGCTGAGCCATAGCACAGGATATTGGGAAATGATGGGTGACAATGATATGGCTTATGCGAAAATTTATAAGGCCATGAAAGAAAAATGGGCCCAGAAAAAAGGTGAGCTTATAAAATGGATGGACGGCAGGATCGGTTTGGCGGCGGAGTATGGCAGGAAATTTAATATTCCGGTGGGCAATACTGAGGGTTGGGGGCCTATTGGGTGGATGGATAATCCTAATCTTGACTGGGATTGGGTTAAGGAGACCGCGGAGATTTGTGCTGAGTTAGGGGCTAAGCACAATTATATGTTCAACTGTACGAGTAATTTTATACATCCGCAATTTCCGGGCTACTGGAAAGATGTGAAATGGCACAGGAAGGTGAACTCGGTGATTCGTAAAGAATCTGTTTAGGGCGTGTGGTTTTTGATAAAGGGACGAAAAGAATGAAATATTCTGGCGGCAGATTTTTTATATTTTTTTTTATTGTCTGCGTTATTTTTTCAGCGACGTTATTTGGCAAGGTGACGATTGTTGTCAGTTCCGGGGGTTTCGATTCGGTTGGCAGGGCGGCAGTATCTGAAAAAGAGATTGATTTTTGGGATGACGATTTTACTGATGATAATGCCTGCACGGAATGCTTTGGTGCTATGGAATTGGCGGTATTTTTGCCTGGGTGTGTGGATATTTCCTCTGATGAGATCGTTTTAAGTAATGATACGAATGAATTGCCTGATGGTGATTGTATTATTATTGGTTCGAGGCAGTCCAATCTATTGGTGAAAAAATTTAAATTGCATGAAGGAGCTGAGCTTGAAAATGATCAGTCTTTTAATATCCGAAGTTTTGAAGAATCGGGCAGGGTTATAACTGTAATTGAGGGGTTTGACAGAGCTGGGTGTCTTTACGGAGTTTATGATTATCTTGAAACGCTTGGGATGGGGTTTTGGGGCTTAGGTGAGCGGGGGATGGTTTGGCCGACGGAGAAGTTAAAAAAACTGCCTGTGGATTTGAATATTACGGAAAGTCCTTCGTTTGTTGACAGGGGGTATAAGGCGTGGGAGGACAGGGATTGCGGCGAGGAGTTTTTTCTTTGGATGGCGCGGAATCGGGTGAACTTCTGGACATCTGCGGAGCAGCCTGTACATTTTTTGAAGAAGCTTTGTATGAGGCTTGCGTGGGGTGATGTCGATATTCAGGCGAGATATTTTAAGGCGACTGGGCCTTACCCGTATAATCATAAAAAGTTTAAGGGCGATGAAAATAAGCCCGCGGATCCTTATCCGATGAGCGCCGAATATATTGCTGATGCTAATGATGATGGGACGCTTAGCTATTTTGAGGCTCATCCGGAGTGGTTCTGTTTGTATAAGGGCAAGCGAAGTAATTATGTGCCTTTGGTGCTGGGGCATAATTTTTGTATGTCGAATAAGGATGCGATGGATGAGTTTTGCGGCAATGTTATTAAGAGCCTGATCGACGGTGAATATAAATATGTCGATGTGCTTCGGCTTCGGGTTTATGATTTGTGTAAGTGGTGCGAATGTGAGAACTGTCAAAGCATAGGGACATTTTCAGACAGGAACCTTGATCTGGCGCATCAGTTGATGACGAGGATGAAAAAGGCTCAGCAGCAGGGCAGGTTGAAAAGGAAGGTTACGGTGCTTATCGGGGCTTATACTGAGGCTATAGCTCCGCCGACAAAGCCTTTGCCTGCGGATTTTGATTTTGATAATCTGATAATGATGATGTTTCCTATTGAGCGTTGTTATGTGCATGGTTTTGCTGATCCGAGTTGCAGCGAGATTAATTGCCGACTTAAGGAAAGCTTTTTGGGATGGAAGAATAGCCCTTATTTTACGGGGACGATGGGGATCGCGGAATTTTATAATGTCAGCGGGATAAAATCGCTGCCTATGGTTTATATGCGAATTATTCCGAGGGATATTCCCTGGTTTCATCGCAATGGTGTCAGGCACATGGTTTATATGCATGTTATGACGGAGCTTTGGGGGACGTGGACGATTAATCAGCAGCTGTTTGCTAAATTGCTTTGGGATGCTGAGCTTGATGCGGATAAATTTATAGATGATTATTTTGAGAGGTATTATCCGACGACGTGTGAAAGCAGCCGAAAATTTTATGAGCATCTTGAAGATGCAATGTGCAACATAAAGACGTTTAAATATTTTGTGCGAAATGCGAAATGGGAGGTTTTTACATTTCAGAAATGGCGTGCGGTAGAGGGTTTGCAGAAAGAGCAGGATAGGCTTTGCAATCCTGAGCAGGAAATCTTTGAGTTGGAGCATTTGAAATATAATAAATACAGTCCGCAATTAAACGATGGGCCTGATGTGGTTGAGATAATGGAATCAATGAGACTTGCGAGAAAGTATATTGACCAGTCTCTTATGTTGTGCAGTGACAAAGTTGAGCAGAGCAGGCTTGTTGAGGATGAAAAGCGTTTTGCTTATGGCGAGGCGATGTACAATTTTATTTATCATCTTATCCGGACAGGGATGTTTCATCATGAGGGTAACAGTATGATGGCCAGGATGGAGTTTGCGAGTGTTAAAGTTTATGCTGAAGAGCTGAAGGAAATGATCGATGTGGTTAATTCGGCTTCGGAAGATGTTAACAGCAAAAATGGTTATGAGGCTACGCAGATGACGCCGATATTTGATTTCTTTGATGCAAAATATGGACAGTAATCTTGCGGATTTTGGATAAGGCTGCGAGGAGTTAGTTATGGATAGCAGAGAGCTTTTGGGTGTCGGTGGGGGTATTTTGGGGGATTTTAGATAAGGGGGAAATGTTATTATTTTTTATTGCATTTTACGTGTTTGTGGTGTATAATTGTTCGGAGCTGAGCAGCGATTGAGGAAGCTGACATTTTTAGGCAAAAAGTTTCACTTGTGACGATAATATACTGTTTTTTGATTTAAGGAATAAAAAACATGAAAAAGATAGTATTACTAAATTGTTTAGTGGTTGTTATATGTTCTGTAAGTTTTGCGGATACTGACCCTAATCTTGTCGGCTGGTGGAAGATGGACGGTCCAACTGAAGGTGAAGACATCAGATTCGTAAAAGACTATTCAGGTTTTGGCAATGACGGCACAATGGGTTCATCTGATACATGGATTCAAGGCGGCGGAATGGACTTTGACGGCGGCGCCTGGGGCGCAAGCGGTATTACTTTCGCAAACGCTGGTGCTGACCTTGTTGCTGACCTTGGGTTGACTGATCAGGTAACGGTTTCGTTTGTAGCAACATGGGCTAGCGGTGAGAAGACCGGTACGAACTAT
>JAGLTN010000374.1 GCA_023135255.1 Planctomycetota bacterium | reverse complement strand
GGTTTCTCCAATTCGGACAATTTAAAGTAAGCCCTTACCATAGACTCCTGAGCCACATCCTCGGCAGCATCCATGCGGCCCAACCTCCCGGCCAGGTGCCCCAGTAGCACACCTTCATAACGCCTAACAAGGTGACGATAATCGTCTATATGACCCCGAAGACACCGCCTAACATAGTACTCATCTTTCCGAGCCATCAACACACCAACGTCCTTTTTATGATTCGAATCTTCATTTAATAGTGACAGTTCTCACGGATTTGCGACAGTAAAACCAAAAATTTTTAAAATTATACTAAAAAAACAGGCCAACCTTAGCGTAAAGTTAGCCTGTAAAAGTGCTTATGTCAAAACAAATTTTATTTTACAGATGCCTCTAATTCGCTTAATTCTTGAAATGACACATCTTCAATGCTCAGGTCGCCGAATATTACCCTGTACTTATTATCAGATATTTTCCACCTCATCAGCACAGCATCGCTATCACCAACCGTGACATTTTTGCCGTAGTACGCAGGCTCTTTACCTTTTTGAGTAAGACCCATATAGAACATACACACAGCTTGTACTTTCATCATCCTTTCCATGTCTTCATTGCTGGGCTCAGGATTATTCGGATCGATGTTTTTTCTCATATCTTCAGCCAGCTCTTTCATCATGGCCATTATTGTTATTTTCTCTGGATATTTGCCTAAGCTGTCTGCATAGATTCCAAGCCCTTCAGCTGCTGCCTTACCATCATCGCCCGGAATTTCCACATCTGCCATCAATTCATAATCTGCGGGAATATTAGGCTCGAGCTCCGCAAGGTCAAGCTCCACATTCCACTGAAAATCATCCATAACCATATCGATCAATATAGAATTTTCACCGGCAGCGTTAATTTTCATCATTACCGGAAGATCACTTTCGACATCAGCCCAAAGCTCAACTTTTACATCGCTGAAGACACCTGCGAATACATTCGGGTCGGTAACCATGATTCCTTCTGCCTGAATTCCGTTAATGTCAGATATCCCCAGCTCAGTAAAACCATATATCATAAAACTTTTGATCATTTCACGCGGATTATTTTTCAACTGGTATTCTCGAAATTGCTCATCATTCATCTGTATTTTAATATATTTTTTCCGGTCATGGATTACTGAGAGCATTGCTTTTGTCCGCGGAGTTATATAAGTTGTTGATATGATCTTATCTTTTAGGTAAGTATCTATTCGCAAGCCATGCTCAAGGCTGTTATACGCAAGCGTTTCCATTTCCATGTTTTCGCCTTGCGGCACATTAGGAACATTTGCCATTGTCATTCTTATTCGGTAGGTAAAGGTATCGATTTTCATTACCCGTTCAGCCAGAGATGCCCAGGCTGCAGTGCTCCCGTCAATTGAACCGCCGAAATGGTTTATTCCTGCTAATACTGCGATAATAATCACTGCCGCAACCGCCAGTTTTGTCACTTTGTTCTTCATAACATTTCTCCCGTTTATTAGCCAACTTCGCTTAAGCGGCACCTTAGTCGCTCCGCAAGTCAGCATTGAATATTCTTTACCGTATTTTTGTTTCCATTTTTCAGCATCGAATTCGATGTTCTCCTCGCTGATCGCACGAGCTATCATCTCATCGAGTTTTTTGCTGTCTTTACCACTTTTCATTTTTTTACCTCAGCAAAATTATTGCCATTTAAATGTATCGCGATTTTTTTCTTTATTCTTCTTAACCTGCCGTTTATTGCCTGAATGCTTATGCCAAGCACATTCGATATCTGGTCGTAAGATTTTTCATTATAAAACCTTAGAAAAACCAATTCCTTCTCTGCCGGTTTAAGTTTGGCTATTGCCTGTTTGACTTGAGAGAAGTCCTGGTCATCTGTTTCCAGCTTTGCCTCTAACGTCGGAAAATCCTCAAAATAGTTGATTCGATTATGCCTGCGGGCGATATCTATAGCGGCGTTTCTGCAGATCGCTGCCAGCCAACTGCCGAATTTATGCTTTTTCGTAAGCCCGGAAAGCTTACCACAGGCATTGGCAAAACCCTGTTGGGCAGCATCTTCGGCAAGATGCCGGTCTGTCAAGACTGCCTGCGCTACAGCAACCATAGCAGGATAATACCTCCGGCATAACGCCGAAAAGCTTTCTCCATTGCCAGCAAGAGCGTCCTTTACTAAATCTGAATCCGTTTTTCCGTCCACTGGTATCCTTTTAAAAACTCATAGCCCTTTCCGCGGTACTTGGCTTTTCACCAATATAGACTGATTATATAATCAAAATGGGCGCAAAAAAATATTTTTCCAGATATTATTTAACAAAAAAGGCCGTTCTTTCTTCAAGAAACGGCCTGTTGGTAATAAAATTGGTTTTAATTTCAGTTTTTACCGTAGCAGGATTTTGGAATCCTGAATGGGCACGATTTTACTTTTTCCTCGGCGTTTTTAGCGGCGCAACAGACTTTTGTGCAATCCGCCAGGCAGGCTTTAACTTCATTTTTAGCCTCAAAACATGGTTTTGCATAGTCAGCTGGACAGGTTTTGACCTCCTGGCTGATTGTAGTTGATCCCTGATCTAATACAGTTTTTTTCTCAACAGGTTTTTCCCCTGAAGCGATAGCTATCAAAGCAACGACCCCCAATATCACAGCTGCCAGCAAACCAACAACCATTATTTGATGCTTTTTTACGGATTCCATTTTTAATATTCTCCAAAAATTCAATTCATCTATTACATAATACTATTTTAGTGTGAATTAAGTTCATCCCAGTGCAAATTTTAATCGGGGAATTTTTATATGACCTTGGGGGTTTTTATCAGAAAAAAGCATCAATTTAGTCCTGCATTTGTTAAAAACAGCTGAAAAGCTTTGACGCCATCAAAAAACCATATTATACTGACTCGCTAAGTATTGCCTTATGACATTAGGTGTTTTCACGGAGAATAAAATGAAAAACAGCAAAATTATCGCTGAAGGTATAACTTTTGATGATGTCCTGTTGATACCGGCAAAAAGTGATTTTATCCCGAGTCAGGCCGACACAAAAACCCGTCTGACCAACAATATTGATATAAATATTCCAATCATTTCTGCTGCGATGGACACCGTAACAGAATCTGCGCTGGCGATCGCGCTGGCACAGGAGGGCGGAATTGGAATTATTCATAAAAATCTTTCTATAGAAGAACAAAGATTAGAAGTCGCAAAAGTAAAACGCAGCGAAAACGGCGTAATTCTTGACCCGGTTACTCTTAACGCAGATCAGACTGTCTTAAAAGCAAGGCAGCTAATGGCTGAACACAATGTTTCAGGTGTACCAATTGTTAATGACAAAAAACTTGTCGGCATACTCACCAGAAGAGACCTCAAGTTTCTCCAGGATGATGAAGTAAAAATAAGCGAAGTGATGACAAAAAATAATCTTATCACCGCTCCTGCCGGCACTACTTTAGAGCAGGCAAAAGGAATTCTCCAAAAGCACCGAGTCGAAAAGCTGCTGCTGGTTGAAGATAATGGCGACCTTGCAGGACTTATTACTATGAGAGATATCGACCGTGTTCAGCAGTACCCGATGTCTGCCCGTGACCAAAGAGGAAGGCTTCGCGTTGGTGCTGCTACCGGCGTTGGTGATTACGAAAGAATAAAAGCCCTGATCGATGCCGAAGTTGATGTTCTCGTCGTTGATACTGCTCATGGCCATTCACAAAATGTTATTGAAACTTTAAAAACTATAAAGAAAAAATATGATATTGATGTGATAGCGGGCAATATCGCTACCGCCCAAGCTGCCGAAGACTTGATCAAAGCCGGCGCAAATGCTATTAAAGTCGGCATAGGACCAGGTGCAATTTGCACAACAAGAATCATCTCCGGCGTTGGTGTCCCTCAGGTCACTGCGATAATGGATGTAGCTAAAGTTGCGGACAAACACAGCATTCCTGTCATCGCTGACGGCGGCATTAAGCAATCAGGTGAGATAACCAAAGCTATTGCAGCCGGTGCTTCGACCGTAATGCTCGGTTCATTGTTCGCAGGGCTAAAAGAAAGCCCCGGACAGTTAGTGATTTATAAAGGCAGGCAGTTCAAGGAATATCGCGGCATGGGTTCACTCGGTGCGATGGTAAAAGGCTCAGCGGATAGATATGGACAAGAGAGCACAAGTGAAAAAAATAAACTTGTCCCCGAAGGCGTCGAAGGAAGAGTCCCTTACCGTGGAACGCTCAGTGAATTCGTATATCAGCTGGTAGGGGGCCTGCGAGCTGGAATGGGCTATTGCGGAACTGAGAACATTGAAAGCCTCAGAAAAAATGCACGGTTTTGCAGGGTTTCATCTGCTTCTGTAAGTGAATCACACCCGCATGATATACAAATAACCCAGGAAGCTCCTAATTATTCTACAATAGAGCTAAAGAGCTGATGTTTGGTAAATTGTAAATAACAAAAAGTACGAAAAGGATTTTTTATGCCCCGTGAGATAATCGCTATCCTCGATTTTGGCAGTCAGTATGTTCAGCTTATTGCAAGAAAGGTAAGAGAACTTAATGTTTATTCACTTATTTACCCAGCGTCAACCTCAGCTGAGAAGTTAAAGGAAATGAACGTTAAAGGCGTTATATTCTCCGGCGGACCAGCCAGTGTATATAGTGACAATGCCCCGAAATGTGATGAAAAGATACTCGAAATGTCTGTCCCTGTATTAGGTATTTGTTACGGCATGCAGCTTGGCAGTCAAATACTCGGTGCCAGGGTCATCGCCGCTGAAAAAAGAGAATACGGCAGGACTGATCTTTCCGTGCTCGACAAAAGTGACTTGCTTGCCAATGTCCCTGATTCAATGATCGCCTGGGCAAGCCACGGCGACCAGGTCGGCAACATGGATGAGAATTTTATCCGACTTGCCACCACACCTACATGTCCATACGCAGCGGTTAAGCACAAAGAAAAACCATTCTACGGCGTACAGTTTCACCCGGAAGTTTCACATACGCCTAAAGGAATCCAAATACTGAAAAACTTTCTCTATGACATTTGCGGATGTAGCGGCAACTGGAAAATGAGTGATTTTGTCGAGGAAACTGTAAAAGATGTAAGAAAACAGGTTGGCGATTCAACTGTAATTTGCGGTCTAAGTGGAGGTGTCGATTCTTCTGTTGTTGCGTCACTGCTTCACAAAGCCATCGGCGACCAGCTGGTATGTATCTTTGTTGACAATGGTTTGCTTAGGAAAGGTGAAAGACAATATGTTGAGACTACCTTTAGAGATCATTTCCACATCGATCTTCGAGTTGTTGATTGGTCAAAGCAGTTCCTGACAGCTTTAAAAGGTGTCACCGACCCGCAGAAAAAACGCAAGATCATCGGCGCAGAGTTCATAGAAGCCTTCAAAGCAGAAGCTGCCAAAATATCCGATGTCAAATTTCTTGCACAGGGTACTCTCTATCCCGATGTTATTGAATCAGGCTCAAAAGACGGCAACCCTGCTGCTAATATTAAACTACACCACAATGTAGGAGGTCTGCCGGAACAGCTCGGTTTTGAACTGGTTGAGCCTTTACGCGATTTGTTCAAAGATGAAGTTCGACGGGTAGGTGAATACCTTGGTTTGCCGGAGGATATGGTTTGGAGACATCCATTCCCAGGCCCTGGTCTGGCGGTAAGGATCATCGGTGAAATAACCGAACCAAGACTTGGTGTCTTAAGAGAATCAGATGAGATACTTATTGACGAAATTAAAGCTGCCGGTCTTTACAGACAGATATCACAGGCTTTAACAGTGCTTTTGCCCGTTTCTACTGTAGGCGTTATGGGTGATGAAAGAAGTTATGAAAATGTTATCGCTGTCCGCGCGGTCGAAACGGTTGACTTTATGACAGCTGATTTTTCCCATATACCTTATGAAGTCTTGAGTACAATATCGAGCAGGATAATAAATGAGGTCAGAGGAGTAAACAGGGTGGTTTACGATATTTCATCGAAGCCGCCCGCCACGATAGAGTGGGAATAAAAGCGTTGATATATTATTGTTCTAAATTGGAGAGCTTCAAGGATGAGGCATTTTTACAGAAATGCGGTTTTGTTTAGATTGATTTGTCTTTTTGCGATTATTTTTTCAACTTCTTTAGTATCTGCCGGCGAATCTTCATTAAAGATTCCCGTTCCCACCTGGCTCGACTTCGCCAGGGATGACCTTGGAAATTGGCCTGACAGAATCATCGATGACACAAAGTCTTCTTTTTTTGATAATAATAATTTGCTTCTGCTTTTGATGGCTGGTGGTGGTTCAATCGCATTGCATAGCAGCGATGCTGACAAAAACATTGCTGAAAATTTCAAGAAACATCGTGCTTTCGGCAGCAAGGGTGTAGATAAGTTCATCGATATTGCCGGAAACCCCGGAATTCATTTTGCCGCTACTGGTATCTGGTATGCCGTAAGTGCGCATAAAGGTGACCAGCTGAACAAAGACAGAGCATGGACAATGATGACGGCACTTTCAATTACAGGGCTGACAACTCTGGCTTTGAAAGGCATTGTTCACAATGACACACCTAACGGCAAAAATTTCGCATGGCCAAGCGGACATACGTCAAGCTCCTTTACGGTTGCTGCCGTTTTGCATGAATTCTATGGCCCGGAAATCGGCATCCCCGCTTACTGCGGTGCTTCTGTCGTTGCATGGCGAATGATGGATTCAGGCGACCATTGGGCAAGTGACGTTCTCTTCGGCGCAGTACTTGGTTGGGTTGTGGGACATACCGTTGCCGGTAAACAAAAAAAACTTGAGATCGCGGGATTTAAAGTAGAGCCTTACTTTGGCGGCTTAGGTGATGACGGTGGCACGGGAATATGCCTGACAAAAAGATTCTAACAAAATTTGAACGAATAATTACCTTTTCTGCTAACAGGAGTGTCTCTATGAAAAAGTTTTTCGCAATTATAACGTTACTATCATTTTTACTCATGGCAGGTTGTAACGAATTGCCTCAAAGTGATGTTGCTGTAACCGACCTTCGTTGTGAATATCTCACTAATCCTGTTGGCATAGATGTAATTCAACCCAGACTTAGCTGGAAACTGCAATCAAATAAACATGGACAAAAACAAACCGCATATCAGGTTCTTGTTGCTTCTTCTAAACAGCTGCTTGTTACTGGCAAAGCGGACCTTTTTGATACCGGCAAGGTAAAATCTGACAATACAGTCAACATACAATACAAAGGCCAAAAACTCATCTCAGGGCAAAAGTGCTTCTGGAAGGCACGCTCCTGGGACAAAGACAACAAACCCACCAAATTCAGCCAAACCGCCCAATGGTCGATGGGGCTTTTAAATTCCGCCGACTGGAAAGGCCAATGGATATCTTATACCCCAGCCGGCGCCGATCTCAATGATGATAAATACAAGCCTTATAAAAATGTAGATTTACCATGGATGAGAAAAGAATTCTCTCTCGAAGATAATCCCAAACAGGTATTTGTATACGTTACTTCTTTTGGTTATCACGAGCTTTACATCAATGGCGAAAAAGTCACCATCGACCCGTTAGCCCCCGCTTTTACTCAATATGACAAACGAGTTTTATATAACACCTATGATGTTACCAAATATCTCAGGAAGGGCGATAACTGTGTTGGTCTTTGGCTTAGCTATGGTTGGTTCAGAAAAGGCGTTGTTGGTGTCTTCCACAAAACACCCATTGTAAAACTCCAGCTTAATGCTGCTTTGCACAGTAATAAAGATTTCAGCCTTGCTACCGACAAAAGCTGGAAATGGCACAAAAGCTCAACGACCCTTGCCGAGGTTCATCACGGCAAAAAAGGACGTTCAAGTGCCGAAAGTCAGGACGGTAGATTAATAAACAACGACTGGTCAAAGCCTGTTACAACCCTTACCGACTGGAAAAACGTTGACATTGTCACTATCCCCCAAAATATAAAAGTCTCCGCGCAAATGTGTAATACAAATAAAATATTTTGGTCTGTCATACCCGTATCTATCGAGAAAAAAGATCAAGGCAAATACTGGGTTGATATGGGCAAAAGCTTTACCGGCTTTCTTCAGGTAAAGCTGAAAGGCAAAGTTGGTGACAAAATAAAAATACGTTACCTGGAACAGGAACTTGGTCACAAAGATAAGCGTTTCAATGACTATGGCTATTGGGATCAATACATTATTGGCTCAGATAAAACCGAAACTTTCAGGAACCGCTTTGATTTCCGCGCTTTTCGCTATGTTGAAATTACAGGCCTTGATTACCAGCCCAGCCTTGATGACATCACAGGACTTTTCGTAAGAACAAATTATAAAAGCGCCTCTGAATTCCAATGTTCAAATCAACTGCTCAATGACATTTTTAATACCACTAAATATACCTACGAGTGTCTCACTATGGGAGGTGTTATCGTTGATTGCCCCCATCGTGAAAGACTTGGTTACGGCGGCGACGGTCAATCATCAATGGTTACAGGAATAACAAACTTTGACGTATCTGCCTTTTATACAAAATGGCTTATGAATTGGCGCGACAGCCAGCATGAAGATACCGGAGACATTCCGCACACCTGTCCGCCTACATTCGATGGTGGTGGCCCGGGTTGGAGTGGAATATGTCTTACATTGCCCTGGGAAATGTACCTGCGATATGGCGATAAACAGATACTTGAAAAATCATACCCATCATTTACAAGATGGCTTGATTATGTAGATACAAAAAGAAAAAACAATATACTCGAATTTTACCCCGGCCTTGCCCCATCCGAAGAATGGGGATTCTTAGGTGACTGGGTTGCTCCTGACCAGCTTTGGCCGGTCGGTAATCCAATCCAGCTGAAACGAAATCGTTTTTTCAATAATTGCTATATGCTTTATTGTGTAAAACGTGCCGCCCGGATAGCAGAAATTCTCGGCAAAAAACAAGATGCTAAAAAATATACAGCCCAGGTCGAGCTATTAAAAAAGGTTCTGCACGAAGAATTTTTCGACAAAGAAAAGCAAACCTATATATTTGATGACCAGGTTTACCTAACCATGCCATTGTATACCGGTATCGTACCGGATGATATTAAAAAACGTATTTTCAAACGCTTGGAAGATGCCATAATCGTAAAGCACAAAGGCAACCCCAATGCTGGTATGCTCGGAATATTCTTCATGCTAAGACTCCTCAACGAGCAGGGCAGAAACGACCTTGCTTACGAAATGATCAGCAAAGACACTTATCCGAGTTACGGCTACATGCTAAAGTGCGGCTCAACTACAATTAACGAGAACTGGGGCCTCGGGGCATCCCAGATTCATAATTGTTATCTGGCGGTGGGTTCATGGTTCATCGAAGGCGTAGGCGGAATTACACCAGATGAAAAAAATCCAGGCTATAAACATTTCATGACCAATACTCCTGTAATTGATGATCTCAAATGGGCTAAGACCAGCTACGATTCGATTCAAGGCCAAATAATTACAGACTGGAAAATCCATCAGGACGAGTTGCATCTGAATGTAACCATACCGCCGAACACGACCGCAACTGTTTATATGCCTGGGAAAAGCATATCTGTAGAACCAAAAGCAAAATTTCTCAAAATGGAAAACGACAGAATGTTACTCTTTGTAGAATCAGGTCAATATCATTTTATCGCTAAGCTAGCTCGATAAAATAGTTATATTTAGCTATTGATTTATTGGGTTATGAGTAAATTAACTTGAAAACTCTTCTCTTTGCGGTAAAATAATCGACGGCGTAAAAATTGTCTTTTTGATTATTTGGTGATAAAAATGGAAAATTTTAAAATTGAACCAGCACAGAGAATTAAACGTCTGCCCCCTTATTTGTTTGGTCGCCTTAATGCGTTAAAGCTTACCAAACGACAGGCCGGCGCCGATATTATAGACTTAGGGATGGGCAATCCTTCTGACCCTGCTCCGCAAATTGTGGTTGATAAGCTTTGCGAAGCTGCCAATGATCCGAGAAATCACCGCTACAGTGCAGTTAAAGGCATAAAAAATCTGCGAAAAGAAGTAGCTATAAAATATGAGCGAAACTGGAACGTCTCACTTGACCCCGATAAGGAAGTGCTTGCCTGCATAGGTTCAAAAGAAGGGTTTAGTCATCTTTGCCTTGCAATGATGGGCCCCGGTGATACCGCTATTGTCCCTGACCCCTCTTTTCC
This sequence comes from Planctomycetota bacterium, assembly GCA_023135255.1. Taxonomy (GTDB): domain Bacteria; phylum Planctomycetota; class Phycisphaerae; order Sedimentisphaerales; family Anaerobacaceae; genus JAGLTN01. The sequence continues at coordinate 6,166 of JAGLTN010000374.1, read as the reverse complement.
TATTCACAATTATGCCGTTACCCTGGCTGGGGGAAATGTAATTACCGTTCCTCTTGGCTGTGATGAAAAATTCTTAAATACCATCGCAGAGGTGTGTGAGCATACATATCCATCACCTAAAGTATTGATCCTGAATTATCCTCACAACCCGACCGCTATGACTGTCGACGAAGGCTTTTTTGAAATGGTTGTCGATATCGCCAAGAAGTTCAAAATTGTTGTTATTCATGATTTTGCCTATGGCGAAACCTGTTTTGATGGATACAAAGCTCCGAGCTTTTTGTCCGTTAAAGGTGCAAAAGATGTCGGTGTTGAGCTGATAACAATGAGTAAGCCCTATAATATGGCTGGCTTCAGAATAGGCTTTGCCGTCGGTAATAAAGATATGATCGACTACCTCTACACCATAAAAGGCTATTATGACTATGGTATTTTCCAGGCTCTGCAAATCGCAGGTATTATCGCTATGAGGCATTGTGAGGCGGATATTGCAGCTCAAAACCTGATTTATCAATCAAGAAGGGATGTTCTTTGTGAAGGTCTCTATAAAATAGGCTGGGAAGTCGAAAAACCACGCGCATCGATGTTCGTGTGGGCAAAGGTCCCAAAAGAACACTCAAAAGGCAAAGGAAGCATCGATTATGCAATGGAGCTTATGGAGCACGCTGAGGTTTCAATGGCGCCGGGTAGAGGATTTGGCGAAAACGGCGAAGATTACATGAGAATTGCCTTGGTGGAAAACGAACAAAGGCTTCGCCAGGCCATCAGAAATATCAGCAGATACTTACGCGAAAAGCCAATCAGAAAAACTAAAATATAAAGCAAAAACCTAATAATCAGATTATTTGTATTACAAAAAAAACGGCTTGCGATTTTTTTTTTGCAAATTGTTTTTCCTATAATAAACAGGCTTTAATTTGTTTATTAACGGTTTTGACACTTATTTTGTCACTTTCAAATCGGTTAAAAAAGAAGTTTTGAAAAAAACACTTGACCTTTTGTTTGAAATATGATTTAATAGCACTATCAGCTTGGGGGCTGAAAAGGAAAACTCATTAGGTAGTGGTAAATAGGATTTTTTGCTGACGTTTTTTGTCATTGCAATTCGTTAATATAGGGTAGAGAGTAGTGGCTGTATTTTGCCATGACTTGCGCAAGGCTTGCTGTCTTTCGGCTGCTTTGTGGTTGTGGTTTTCGTATAGTTGAGGAGAGAAACAAGAGGAAGATCCAGAGTAGAGAGCTTAGAAACAGTGCGCAGATTTTGCGCGCTTAAAAAAGTGAATAATGTGTAAGTTTTGTTACTTATGCGAACTTTATAGATCTTTAATTTTTTGGATTTGCACTGGAAACAGTCAAAGGAGGCATGAAAAATGCGTTTAAATAAGACAATAAGTTCTTTAGTTGTATTCTTGGTATTGGCTTGTGCTACGAACAGCTTTGCTTTAACTATCGAATTTGAAGATTTACCACCGGCAACTTCTTACAATATCGGTGATACTTTCTATCCGTCATCAGTACCTGTGACGGTAGGCCCCTTTTCCACTGGAGGAATAGCTTTTGTAAGTAACGCTGGACTCGCAGCCGGATCGGGGCAGGAAATAGGACTCCAAAATGTAAGCCTGGATTTTGATTTTGGGCCTCTCGATGGATTGTCAATGCAGTTTGGTGAAACATTTAACGCCGGCTCTGTAACTATCACAGTTAATGGTGAAGCAGTTGCCGCAACTGATTTTACTGATCTGGCTGGCACTATTGGCGGCGTAAATGTTTTTGTTGTTCCTACCGGCATAAATACCGGAGCTCTGTTCTTTATGGGAAATATTACAAGTTTTGTTATCGGTGGTGATGACATCTATATCGATAACATCGTTGCTTCACAGATACCGGAGCCGGCAACTTTGGCTCTGCTTGGTTTAGGCGGATTGACTTTAATAAGAAAAAAACGAGCAGCGTAAGGCTCGAATGGAGTGACATATAAAAGTAGAGGAAAAAGTAAAAGAGTTCTTTTAAGAAAGGTTGGGTAAAAAATATGAAAAGCAAAAAAGTAATCTGGTTATCTTTATTGATAACAGCACTGATACTTGTGTCGCAGGCCTCAGCAACGCTTTACGAGGATGCGTGGTTGCCAGAAAGCTCATTTTACAGTGGATATACATATTATGGTGAAGAGGTTGAAACCGGCCCAAGTGGTCTCAGCTATATGCAGGGCCGTATTGATTTTGCCGTTTATGATACCACAGCGGGAAACGAGTGGGTATATGGAGATGATGGAATAGAGGGCACACAATACGATACAGGTCATGAAAATCCTGGTAACGGTCGGTATGTTTATGCATATCAGATTTTCAATGACTACGAGGGATACAGTGAAGTTCCTATCCAGGCCTTTTCTGTACTAGGTCTTGATGGTGCTGAGATTTCTGTAGATGCAGGCAGCGTAGGAACCCAGGAAGACCCGATGGGTGGTCAGGATGCTTCCGGCACATCAAGTTCGGACACCTCTGTCACATGGGATTTCTCCTATTCAGGTATTGACTATACAATTGGAATTGATGAGCATTCTTTCTTCCTTATCTTTAGCAGTGATTACAGTTGGGTAAAAGGCGATTATAGCTTGGAAGCTTATGATCCGGATGTTCCCGTGCCGCCGGGTACTGGTACAACCGGCAGTGGTGTAACTGGCAGTAGTATGCCGCCTAATATACCGGAGCCGTTAACCGTAGCACTGCTTGGATTCGGTGGTTTGGTTGCTCTTGCAAAACGTAAAAGAAAATAAAAAATAATTTAATAGATGGGAGCTTGGGGGAAAATGAAAGATTATAAAATTAAAAATAAAATAATGACAATTTTGATAGCCCTGATGATGCTGACCGCAATTTCGTCAGTAGGGTTTTGCCAGGGCTCGGTCGCTCTGCTTGTGCAGCAAACCCCGCCTCAAGGTGGCAGTGTTTCGCCAGGCGTTGGTGTACATGATATAGCGAAAAATAGCGTTGTGACTTTGATCGCAACACCAAGACCAGGATATCAGTTTGTTTATTGGCTCGGCGATGTCGCTGATGCTGCTTCTGCAACAACGGTGGCGTCACTTGAAAGCCCGAAAATGATTATCGCAGTTTTCGAAAGAAACGATTTTGCGTTAGAGGCTTATGAACCAGGACCAACAAGTGCACCAAATGAAAATCTAAGAAGAGGCGAACAGGATCTTGTTGCACACAGTAATAGTCCCGTGGCTGGAAAAAGAGGCCATAGTAATAACAGACCTAATCCTGATCCTGATCCTGATCCTGATCCTGATCCGGAGGATAATGATTTTCCGGTACCTGACGAAGGTGACGATGTAAACGATTTTCCGGTTCCGGAAGTGCCCGAACCAATGACAATAATACTTTTAGGTCTTGGAAGTGCTTTTGTATCTACAAGGAAAAGGAAAAGATGATTAATAAAAAATGATAGTCCCCCCACCTTAGGTTTAGGCCCCCCAGTTTTAAATGGGATTATAAAAAGTGGTTATTCAACTTGACAAAAAGAGAGAGATTGCATAAAGAAAGCCGGCGGATTTGATTTCTGTCGGCTTTCTGACATTATACCAATCCCAATTAAATTTTTCGCTTTATCCGCGAAAATTTAATACCATGAATGGTATAATTTAAGACCGCCGAAACACCGCTACGATATTGTCAATATCAACAACAAACAAACGGTTGTCGCCTTCGAAGTCGACCGGAATAGCTCCCTTAGGGTTGAACAGAACTTTGTCATATTGCATCAGGGGAATATCAGGCTCATTTTCCACTTCCGCAGAAACTGCTACTATTCGTCCTGTTATAGTTGGTATCTCAATTGTGTCAGGTAGCTTAATGCCGCCTTTGGTTTCCTTCTTATCTTCATCCTTACGTATCAAAACTCGACGCCCGATAGGCTCAACCGTTTCTAAAGGTTTTTGTTTTCTTGGTTTTTCCGATTCCATTTTACTATTCTTCGTCTTTAGATTTTTCAGCTTTTTGACTTTTCTTGGTTGTCTTAGTTTTTTTCACAGTTTTAGTTTTTTTGGCTGTCTTTTTCTTAGTTGTTTTTTTACTCTTTTTCCTGCCAAGGATTTCATCTGCCTTTTCAAAGGTATCCGGAGGCCAAACGCCTTGCTCCTGCAGCTGCTTAAGTTTATCCAGTTCCTTAATGCTTATAATTGTCCTGCACCTCGGGAACTTATTACAGCCCATAAAAGGCCCCCTCTTGCTTTGACGTATTACAAGCTCACCGGTCTTACATTTATAACATTTAATGCCTGTAGGCTCAGGCGGTGCTTTAGGAGGCAATATATTACCTTCCTTGTCAATATTCTGAATAGTTTTGCAATCAGGGTAACCGCTGCATCCGAGAAATTTACCAAACCTGCCGAATTTTTCGATCATAGGCTTACCGCAATTCGGACAAACATGCTCACTGACTTTCGGCTCAAGCATCTTACCTTCTTTGTCACACGGACAAGCGTACTTACAAGTCGGATAGTCGCCGCAGCTGAGAAATTTACCATTTTTACCGAACCTGTAAACCATATCCTTGCCGCAATCCGGGCATTTATACTCGCTCGGCGTCATCTCGGCCTTGGCGTGCTTCATCTCTTCAGTAGCGATCTTAAGATTCTTCTCGAATGGGCCATAAAAATCTTTCAGCACAGACACCCAGTCAAGATGATTTTCCTCTATTCCATCAAGCTGACTCTCCAGGTCTCGCGTAAAAGCAATATCCATTATCTGTGGGAAAAATTCATTGAGCTTATCAGTGACAACTTCGCCAAGATCAGTCGCATAGAATCTTTTCTCGATTTGCTCGACATATTTACGGTCTTGTATCGTACTGATAATAGTAGCATAAGTACTAGGTCTGCCGATGCCTTCTTTCTCCAATGCTTTCACCAGAGAAGCCTCATTATACCTGGCTGGTGGTTTGGTAAAGTGCTGTTGGTTTTGAATATCGACAGATGCCAATTCCTGGCCCTTTTGAAGTTCAGGCAATTTCTGCTGAGCGGAAGACGCATACCAGACCCTCGTAAAACCGTCAAAATCCAGAATCCTGCCGGTAGTTCTGTAATAGCAGGGCCCTATAGCAGTTTCAGCCTTGATACTCAACGTAGTGACATTCCACCTTACTTCTGTCATCTGACAGGCGACAAACCTGCGCCAGATCAAATCATAAAGCTTATATTGTTCATCGCTCAAAAAAGATTTTATATCTTCAGGCTTCAGATCCGGATCTGTAACTCGAATTGCCTCATGTGCCTGCTGGGCATTTTTAGCTGATGTATAATAATTAGGTTTTTCGGGCAGATAGTTTTTACCAAAGCTCTTCTCAATAAAATCCCTCGCTTCTCCTATTGCCTCAGCTGAAAGATGCTTACTATCAGTTCTCATATAAGTAATAAGCCCCAATGCCCCCATCGAACCCAGCTCCATACCTTCATAAAGCTGTTGCGCAACTCTCATAGTTCTCTTAGCAGAAAAACCGAGACGGTTAGCCGCTGCCTGTTGAAGTGTAGAGGTTATAAATGGAGCCGCAGGTCTCGACTTCGATTCTTTGATAGTAAGATCAGAAAGATTAAACTTCGAATCTTTAAGAGCGTTGAATATTTTTTCCGCCTGCTCTTGGCCTTCAGCGTGAAAATTCTCATCGCCGATTTTATAAAGCTCTGCCTTAAAAGCATTATGCTCAGCCAGCCACTTGCTTTGCAGTTCTAATGTAGCGGTTTTGCCTTTGTCGTCAGGCTTAATAAACTCAAGCCATTGCTGCGTATAATTACTCTCAAGGTCGGTGCTGAATACTGCCGGTATCAGCCAGTATTCTTCCGCGTCAAAAGCTCGTATCTCTCGTTCCTTATCAACGACCATTTTTACCGCTACCGACTGAACCCGCCCTGCCGAGAGGCCCCTCGCAACCTTCTTCCAAAGCAAAGGCGATATCTTATAACCCACGATCCTGTCAAGAATCCTGCGAGCCTGCTGAGCCATTACCGTATTAATATTTAACTTTCCCGGCGAAGCAAAAGCATTTTCAATTGCTGATTTGGTTATCGAGTTAAATACAACCCTGTATGTGTTTTCTTCCGGAAACTTTAAAATTTGCGCAAGGTGCCATGCGATCGCCTCCCCCTCACGGTCAAGGTCAGTTGCCA